>CAWUJF010000028.1:0-13643 GCA_963922405.1 uncultured Hyphomicrobiales bacterium
AAAACTGCCGTTCAAATGGCAATCCCCGCAACATCATGCAGGTTTCCAGAGTGCGGGTGAGTGATTCAATAAACGGGTGATAATCCTGCCGATAGAATGAATTGAAGCGGTAATCAAAGCCACAGATACCGATGGTATCAAGGGCAACCGCCGTCATGTCATGGACAACATCAATTTCGTCATCAGCATTGAGACGTTCCCATTTTTGAACCAATTGTCCTGCGACGTCGAGCATCATTGGCATGTAATTGTTCATTGCCTGCCGACTAAATGTTGGGAGCAAGATGTTATGCGCTTTTGACCAGTTTGGGTCATGCGTATCACCGGTGAAAAGACCGTCGCCACCAATGGCGCGCACACGACGCAAGGATCCTCGAACTGCCTTGTCGAAGCGCTTCTCATCGCAGAGCTCATCTATGATCTCAAACCCGGATGCCACCACCATGGGTGTACCCATCATATCCATGCGATAAATGGGGCCGAGCTGCCGGGTAAGTTCCATCAGACTTTGAAGCGGGTTGTCTTTATCAACCGACAGCATGTTACCAATTACGGGTTTTTTATCCGGCATTGGTATACGTTTAAGTGTCGCCGCTTCTGTCATTGTATTCTCCCTGACGCATTGTTTTGTATGGGTCCGAAACAGGAAGACATGCGGTTATGGTTATGTTTCGCTCTGTTTCCTGTTCATCGAACGATGCGAATTTTTTACCTTAACGTAAATTATCGATCTTTCAACTTCTCTTGGAGCTGTTCGATCTGATTTTTCATTTGCAGCAACTCAGCTTCAATATCCGTTGCTGGTGCCTCTTGTTCAACCGGTTCATTTGTTTCGGCTTCCGGTTCCTTTGAAGGCATATCTTTTGGTGTTGGCAGCCAGGGTTGAAGAACTGCACTGACAATTCCTGCCTGCGCCTCACGGAGCGCGTTGATGTTTTCGATCGCATTCTTCGGATCGAATGGGTTTTGAATTTGCCGTTGCATTGAGTTCACAAGGGTCTGCTGACTCTCCTTTAATGCAGCAAAGGATTCTGACAGAAACTCAGGTACCAGCGATTTGACGTCAGCTTTATAGGAGCGAACTATGTCAGTGAGCACATTGACCGGTAGCACGCTACCTCCGCGACTTTCCTGATCTGCAATAATCTGCAGTAAAATCTGGCGCGTGATATCCTCACCAGACTTTTTATCCGTGACGCGAATGTCGTATCCATCATGGATCATCTTCGCTATTTCATCGACCGTCACGTAGTCACTTGTGTGTGTGTTGTAGAGCCGCCTGCTGGAGTACCGACTTATATCAACTGTTTTACGATCGTTTTCTGACATATCGCCCAATCAATTCATTTGTTTGCCTTGTTATCATAGGCAAATCTTACAATTCAGCAAACCGTTGTGTTCAATTTGAAAAGGGAATTTTAGCATCCACAATCCGATGGAATGCTAAAAAATACCCGATCAACTGGGAAATGTTGTTGATGTTGAATGTGCCCGTGCGGAGGTTGTACACTTTGTTGACCTGTTCAGAACGCCAATTTCTAACCAGGGAAACAGCCAAACTCGCGGTACTACTATAGGTTGCATTTTAACATCCAGTGAAAAAAATGCAATTTATTTTATTCAAATTAAAACAGGGACTTATTCATTTTTCTACTGATCACTATCGAATCGGTACGTTTGGTATTTTGTCCATTTCGCGCTTGTGTTGTGGTGCACTACTGACCTCTACCCCATTTTTTATTGGATGACTTATCATTGTTGTTATCAGCAGATTTCCGCCTTCTACCCCGGATGATAAAATAAACGCCGGTCAGCGCCAGTACTACGGACAGGACTTTATAATCTTCCTGAACTTCGGGTGCATTAGCCACAACGGTCGCAATAACTTTTTCAATGTCCGGTTTTGAAAATTGGCCAGGATTAGGGTTAGGAGCGAGTTGTAAGGTAACGCGATGAGGTCCATCATTGAGCACATCAAATTCCAATGAATTGCTTCCAGCCACTTTCGGTTGTTCAGGACCCGAAAAATTCCCGTTTGTGGGAAAAGAGATTCGGCCTGTCAAAAATGGTCCTACGGGATCTTTGATGCTCACTTTCACCGGTAGTTTGACTGGAGGAAGTTTGCCATCAACCTGGTAATAGGCAAGAAAGCGGATGCGAACTTTGTTATTTTGCTTATTAAGATCCACATCAGCATGGATTGCGGTTCCATCTCGCAAATTGCTGAAGTTCAACTTCGCAATTTCTTCGCCATAAAAGTTTAATTGATACCATGGCCACAGGAGGCCCAAGGCGATCCCTGCAAAGACGAGGCAAATGCCAATGCGTTTCATCATCTTTTTTGCCAGACAAAGAACTTATGTGGAATCTGCCTTCCCGGCCGCTCGATGGTGAACTCTTCTAACTCAAGTAACTGAAAACCATGTTCAGAAAATTTCACGGCACTGCTTTCCTCCAATGGCCAGGGTGGTCCGTCCACCTCTCCACCGTCCTCACGTATTCGCGTATAGACGAGCAATGTGCCACCCGGAGCAACAAGGCTTGCTATGGCAGGTAAAGACTTTTCAAGTGTTTCAGGTGGAATTGACTGCATGGTGTAACACTCATGAACCAGATCAAATTTTCCAATCCAGTCCCTGGGTAGATCAAAGAGATCAGCAACGTGGTATTCGACTGATGTGTCGGGAAAACGTGTCTTCGCCCAATCGATTGCCTTAGGTGAAAAATCAAACGCCACCGTATCCCAACCCGCAGCGGAAATGGCTTCAGCGTTATCTCCCAAACCACATCCCACATCAATTGCGTTAGATCCTGTGTTCGGATTCTGCTTCAGCCATTGATCAAGTTTGTCTTTGGCTTCAAGGTCCGCCCATGGCACCGCTGCCGCATCGCCTTCAGCGTCCTCATAAACAGTTTCAAAAAATTGCTCACGTTCGGGGTTTGCGTGGATCACATCCTTGTCCATCAGTTGAACTCGCGCCATTGCTTCCTCGCGACGTTTTGCAAAGTCGGGGTCTTTTTCACTGGAATTATCACTCAAGCCTTTTTCTCCCATCCGCCACTGGAATTCTGTTGCCAGTAGGTCTGCTCATGTTCCTCGTCGCCATCCTTATGGAATTTCCAGCGTTCGCGGGCATGCTCAACTGACGTATTGTCGTGTCCATCAAACATATAGACTATGCGTTCATAGGGTGATGGGTCATCGATATCAGCACCATCTATCAGAAATCTAATATTTGCGCTGTTTGGATTGTCGTCCTCGACGGTCAACCAAACTGGTTGCAGGTGTTCTTTACCGTCTTTAACGCAACCGTGCGGCAAAAAACTCTCATCTCGAAAAGTCCAAAACAACGCATCCAGCGCTGCAACGCGTTCGGGTGATCCAGCCTGGACTACAACATTCCATTCTCGTTGCAACGATTTTTCAACAAGGCCGGGTAAAACCGCCTCAAGCGTTTTTTCGGTAAGATGATAAAACAGGATTTCACTCATGTGTTAATTGTTATCACATCTGTCCTTGACTCAAATATCTATTCTGTACATTTTTTTGGGCATGTCAGAATAGACGGGGGAGACGATGCGCCTATCTGAGAGTTCATTCCTGAAAGGATCAATAATAGTAATCCTTGCTGCTTTGTCCTTTGCACCGACCAGCAGTCATGCTGAAGGATGTGTTCTGGACGATGTGCGCCTTGTTTGCGGGGAGCAGAAGTCACCCGATATCCTGAGCAATCTAGCTGCACCGGAAACAAAAAAACTACTTGGCAAACCATTGGCTAGCATAAGCGTGTTTGATGAACCAAATGATTTGGAGATTTTCAGAAAAAGCCTTGAAGCCAGTTGGAGTAGCATTTCAAAGGAGGCCGAAATCCAAAGGCAAAAAATGCTCACCGGAAAAATAAGCCTCAAGGCGTTCGATGACTATACCAAAACCTATCAGAAAGCGCGTGCCAATTACGATTCAGGCATCACCTTTTACAGGACATTGGTCTGGCATGGGAAGACGGGGAAAGCCCCGCCTAAAGATGAATAACTAATTGATTATTCGTAATATTCCGAAACTAACGTGTCTAATAACCTGACCCCGAAACCGGAACTCCAGGACTGACTGTATTCGTTGGTTTTGGAGGCGAGCGCCATGCCTGCGATATCGATGTGAACCCATGGAACATCATTCACAAAACGCTGCAGAAATTGGCCGGCAGTGATCGAACCGGCATATCTCCCACCGGAGTTTTTCATGTCTGCGTTCTTGGAATCGATGATCTTGTCATAACTATCTGCCAGCGGTAGACGCCATACTTTTTCGTCTGTCATTTGGCCGGCTGCAAACACGTTATTTGCAAGTTCATCATTGTTGGAAAAGATGCCTGCATGGTCCTTGCCCAAAGCTACCATGATCGCCCCAGTAAGCGTAGCGAGGTTAATCATGAACTTTGGTTTGTAGTTCTTCTGACAGTACCAGAGGCAGTCAGCCAAAACCAAACGACCTTCAGCGTCTGTGTTGATGATCTCAATGGTTTGCCCTGACATGGAAGTGACAATATCGCCTGGACGTTGAGCATTTGCATCCGGCATGTTTTCCACAAGGCCTATAATGCCAATTACATTGGCTTTGGCTTTTCGGCCTGCAAGAGCGCACATCAGTCCGGTGACTGCTGCAGCACCACCCATGTCACCTTTCATGTCTTCCATGCCACCTGATGGTTTTATGGAAATACCTCCTGTATCGAATACGACCCCTTTGCCGATGAAGGCCAACGGTTTCTCACCCTTTTTGCCACCGTTCCATTCCATAATTGCCATGCGTGCTGGACGTTCTTTTGCGGATCCTTGCGAAACACCCAGAAGTGCGTTCATCTTGAGACGCTTCATTTCTGGCACGCCGAGAACCTTGACTTTGACCCCGAGGGATTTCAGCTTTTCCGCTTCCTTGGCAAATTCTACCGGGCCAAGCACGTTAGCTGGCTCGTTGACCAGTTGGCGAGCAAGTACAACCCCATCAACCATTGCGCCTGCTTTTTCCCATGCACGTTTTGTGGCGGTTAAAACATCTGATCCCACAGTAATTTTTGCTGCTTTTTTGACCTTCTTGTCAGCCTCGCGACCCTTGGTGAGGTAATCGTCAAATTTATAGGCACGAAGCTTACAGCCAGCAGCGATAGAGGCGATCGCGTCCGCTGACAATGCATTGTCGGCATCATTTGCCTTTGTGAAAATGACCAGCTTCTCGGCCTTACCCGAGCTTGCCATGATCTTACCACCGGTTTTGAGGTATGTAACTTCTGTTGCTTTATCAGCCTTGCCACAACCAGCAAGAATAATCTTATCGGCACCCCCTTCAGGCGCTAATATCGATATAATTGAGCCAGCTTTGCCGGTAAATTTCTCCACTTTCATGGCGCGCTCAATCTGTGGTGCAGCAGGATGGTCAACCACCATTTGCGGCAAGTCCGCACCTTCCCGGAGCACAATGGCGATGGTGCCAGAAGACGGCAATGTGTTTTTTGTGAATGAAATAGCTGGAAGCTGAGCCATTTGTCCTCCAAGTTTGTCTGGTCGCTGATTTAAGGGAATTCCCACTGATGAAGTTAGCGCATAACATAGCGGATTTATCCAATCCGTCAAAGGCAAGGCAATCGATTGGTTCCGAAACAGAAATTGGCGTTAAGGTTTGGTCAATTTTTGGCCAATTATCGGGTATAACCCTGTGAAATGAGTAACTTTTATTCCGTGAATCGCCTATAGTCGTCAGGCATTCGGAAACAGGTAAGGGCAACCTGGATTAATCTAATCCGGCATTTAACTATGACTTTGATTGAGCGCTATATTTTCAAGAAGGCCGGTGTCTCTACACTGATTGTTCTTTTTTCGCTCGCCGGTGTGGTCTGGGTTGTTCAGGCGCTTAAGGAAATCGACATAATCAACAATAAAGGTCAGACCATCCTTGCCTACCTTTCTTTGACTAGTCTGGCAGTTCCGAATTTGATCCTGGCAGTCATTCCAGTGGCTTTGTTGTTATCCACCATTCATACGATCAGTTCCATGAATACCAATACGGAACTGGTGGTTGTAACTGCGAGCGGATCTTCAAACTGGACAATTGCAAAACCAATGCTGATTCTGGCTTTGTTGTGCAGTTTGTTTGCTGGTCTAGTGGGACATTACCTGTCTCCCATTAGTCTGGTTAAGCTAAAACAACAGCTGACTGATATCAGAGCCGATCTGGTTACGGTCATCATCAGGGAAGGCTCTTTCAACAGTATTGAAGGAGGATTGACCTTCCACATTGCTGAACGAGGCGCTGGCGGGATTCTGCGTGGTATTCTTATCGCTGATGATCGGGAAGAAGATACCTCCATTATTTATCTGGCAAATGAGGGCATCGTGACCCGCACGCCTGCGGGTTCTTTTCTGAAACTCAAAGACGGGGAGATTCATCAGACAAAACGTGACGATGAGAGTGTCACAGTTATTAAGTATCAGTCTTATATTTTTGATTTATCCGGCTTTTCAGGAAGTCGAGACATTGAAAGTCTGAAAGCAAAGGAGCGGGTGACGTGGGAACTGTTTAATCCTAATCCTAACGATCCCTTCTACAAACTCTATCCCGGTCGATACCGAAGTCAGATTCACGAGCGTTTTTCTGAGATGCTCTGGCCCTTTGCATATGTCTTCATAATCCTAGCTTTTTCCGGTCAAGCCCGTTCGAACCGTCAAACTTTCTCGACTTCAATTACCATGGCGAGTGTTTGTGTAATAGCAGCGAGAGGCATGGGTTTCTCTGCAGTCAACTCGCTCAAGACTGATCCAAATGCTATTTTCCTTGTATACGCCCTGCCCATGGGTTGCATATTATTCGGTGCCTGGTTTGTGGTGACAAATCGACCGGCAAGTTTGCCGAAACCAGTGGTCACTCAAATTGATAAAGTGAATGGGGTGATCAGCGGAAAGATAGACAAGCTGGCCACTCAATACAAACTGTACCGACGCAGGCGTGCAGGAGTGGAGGTATAGATGATCGGTAGAACATTAAGCATCTATATTTCCATCCGATTCCTGAAAATCCTGGCCGGTATGGTTGCTGGTTTGGTATTTCTGATCGTTACAGTGGATTTTATCGAGCAATTGCGAAAAGCCTCTGATGTGGAGGATGTAACGCTCTGGCAACTCTATTCTATATCTTTAATGAGAGCTCCGGTGTTTGTCGAAAAGGCATTTCCATTCGGATGTCTTTTTGCAGCTATGATCACTCTTACTCAGCTCAATCTGAAAATGGAACTGGTGGTAGCTCGATCGGCGGGTGTGTCGGCCTGGCAGTTCCTGTTACCAATCGGGATTTCCTCGATTTTTGTAGGAATTTTTGTAGCCATGGTATACAACCCGTTGGCTATTTTGGCATTTCAAAAGAGCCAGGACCTTTCTGCTGCTGTCTTGGAAAAAAAGTTTGGAACCAAAAACAAAGATACCGAAAGCCATTACTGGATTAAGCAACAGGATGAACGCGGTGTAACAACCTACATCAACGCTGCGTTTGCTCGAGACAACGGAAAACTCCTGACACGAGCGAAGTTTCTAAAACTTGATGAGACCGGCGGGCTTGAAGAGCGTATCGATGCACTACGAGCCTCCTACCGCGGAGACCATTGGTTACTTGAAGAAGCGAGAATCAATCGTGGTGGCGTAACAATATCTAAAAATTTAATAAAATTGGAAACAAAGTTAACGGAAAATGACCTGCTGGGTGTGAGTGCAAAACCAGATGGAGTATCTTTCTGGGAACTTCAGGAAGTTTCAAAAAGACTTGAAAAATCAGGCACTAACGGAAATCCGTATTTAGTTCAGTACCATAGTCTTACTGCACTTCCAATGTTTCTTCTGGCGATGATACTGGTCGCTGCGACCGTTTGCCTGCGATTTGTCAGATTTGGCCAGGTCGGGCGCATGATTTTAGGTGGTATAATGTTCGGGTTCGTGCTTTATATCATCACTAGTTTAATAACTGCATTAGGGAGTAATGGTGTCGTTCCGCCAGTGGTGGCGGCTTGGGCACCAGGATTTGTGGCAATTTTGTTTGGTATTAGTGCATTGCTGCATCAGGAGGACGGCTAATTGAACCGGCCTTTGCACGCAAACCTGATGTTGAAAAAGCGTGTTACTACACGTCTGCTTGTAACCACCGCGGTTGCAGGCCTGTTTGCGTTTGTGCCGATGATTGAGGGTAATCTTCCAGTTGCAAATGTGAGTAAGGCAAACGCTCAGAGTACTACTGCCAGCCAGATATTCGGTGATGCTGCTCCCCAGGAAGATGACCAGCTACTGCTTGAGTCGGATGATCTCATTTTTGATAATGATCGCCAACTTGTAATTGCCACCGGCAATGTTCAGATCGCGTTTGGCCAATTTGCTCTGGTGGCAGATAAGGTCGAGTATAATCAGCAAAGCGGCAGATTGATTGCAATCGGTAATGTGGAAATTCTGGAACCCAACGGCAATCGCATTTTTGCTCAGGAAATTGACATTACGGATGATTTCAGAGATGGGTTTGTGTCTGCTCTCAATGTGCAAACACCAGACAATACCCGAATTGCAGCTGAAAGTGCCGAGCGTGTTGATGGTGAAATTACCGCGTTTAACAATGGCGTGTATACAGCCTGTAAAGCCTGTAAGGAAAATCCGCAAAAACCTCCATTTTGGCAAATTCGCGCAAAGAAAGTCACGATCGACAACGATACGCGAAATGTGGAATATGAGGATGCGACACTTGAGTTTTTCGGCAAACCACTCGTAAGACTTTCCCGTTTTGCCCATGCAGATCCTGCAATTAAACGCAAATCCGGCTTTTTGATACCCACTTTTACGGAAGATGATATTCTCGGTATTGGAACCGGGCTTTCGTATTTCTGGGCATTGGCACCAAATTATGACCTTACGGCTACGGGAACCTATTATTCCCGACAGGGTTTTCTAGGTGAACTCGAATGGCGCCATAGGGTTGCTAATGGTGAATACAGTGTTCGATATGCCGGTATCAATCAGATTGATCCAGATGCCTTTGAAGTGGGCACCATTGGTAACGTGGAAGAAGAACGGCATGCGGTAACCACGACCGGACGTTTCCAGATAAACGATCGATGGGAGACAGGCTGGAATGCATTGTTCCAGACCGACAATAATTTTGCTAGAACCTATGATCTTGACGGCTTTGGTGAAAGGGATGTTGTAAACGAACTTTACCTAACCGGATTGGGAGAGAAGAACTTCTTCGATATTCGGGCTCAGGATTTTCTGGTTCAGGATAACCAGATTGACTTCGACGTAACGCGCTTGGGCAACCAAACCTTTGATGATCAACAAGCGACACTGCTACCTTCTCTGGACTATAATGCGGTCACTAACGATACGTTTGAATATGGCCAGATTTCCCTTGATATCAATATTGCCAGCGTATCTAGAGACGTCTTCCAGGTTTCCAACTTTGACAGCAACGCTGCGGTGTTGTCACCCAATGAACGTTTTACCGGTATTGAAGGCAATACCACGCGCTTTAGTGCCGAAGTTGAGTGGAAAGCCTCCAATATTACCGACCTGGGAGCTGTTGTTACAACAGCACTGAGCGCGCGGGGTGATGCGATAATTCAGGATACTGATCTGTTGAATTCGGTGAGTAACCCACTCATGTCAAACGATAGTATTTACCGCAGTATGCCAGCTGGATCATTGGAAATCCGATATCCACTTATTGCTAGCTCTGAAAATGCAAGTCATCTGTTTGAGCCGATCGCTCAGGTTGTTGTGCGTCCGGATGAAACGAATATCGGCGAGTTTGCAAATGAAGACGCACAAAGTCTGGTCTTTGATACGAGCAACCTTTTTGAACGAGACAAGTTCTCTGGGTTTGACCGTGTTGAGGGTGGAACACGGGCAAATGTGGGTTTCCGTTATTCTGCGAGCTTCGTAAACACTGGGAATGTAACCATTGTTGCAGGCCAATCTTTCCATTTGGCAGGGCAAAACTCTTTTGCTCAAAGAGACCTTGTGAATGCCGGTTTGGAATCCGGCCTTGAAACAGACAGATCAGATTATGTGGCATCATTGCAGGTTGATAACGGTGGAGGCGTGTCCGCTGGTGTTTCTGTAAGGCTTGATGAATCAGACTTGGACCTCAACCGGGTAGAAGTGAGTTCTAAAGTGATTGAAACTGACTACTCCTTTGCTGCCAATTATGTGTTTACAGAAGCTCAACCCCTTTACCGGTTTAATCGTGACAGGCATGAGATTTCCGGCTCAGGAAGCTTGCGAATAGATGAAAACTGGCGTCTGTTCGGTTCCACGACCTATGATATCGAGGTCAGCGAGACAGTGTCTAACAGCGTAGGCATTGCATACAACGATGACTGCTTTTCTTTCTCGATTGGTTATTCGGAACTAAATCGTGACTTTAACGGCGACGATATAGAACGCTCAATCAACTTTTCTCTAGGTTTGCGCACAATTGGTGGATTTGAACGGTCAGTTGCATTCGATCAGGATGACAACTAGAACCGATTCAGATATACAGTCGGAAAATAGACACAAAAGTGTATGAAAATTCACAAAACGACCAAATTTTGGTAGATAAGTGACGTCAGTTTTTGCTGCTTGGGGTACGGACGCGAAAAATGAAGCTTTTTGAAATCAAGTCTTATTTGTTCATTGGAGTTGCTTTGGTAGCGCTCAGTGCTTGTAATACATCTTCTTCTGGCCTTAACGGCAAGGAGGTGGCGAAAGACTCCAAAAATACTACTGAAACAGCGAAAGCCGAAGGCGAAGAAACCCAGGCAAACAACGAAGAGCCTAAAGAGGCTGAATTTGCAGCGGTCATTAATGACCCGGGTAAAGTGAAAAACCGTGGCGGTTATATCAAAATTCTAGTCAATAAAAATCCGATCACCAATTTCGATATTCAAAGACGCGCGAAATTCCTTGAACTTAGACGAGCGCCCGGAAACAAACGAAAGCTTGCTGAAAAAGAACTTATCGAGCAGGTTCTGAAGCTTCAGGAAGCGAAAAGACGCCGGACGCTTGCAACTGATGAGATGGTTGACCGAGCCTATGCTACTTTCGCGAAACGCAATCGTGGTACAGCATCGCAATTGACCACGCAGCTCAACCAACTTGGCGTCGGTGCTCCACATTTTAAAGAGTTCATTCGCACTCAGATAAGCTGGCAAAACACTGTTCAGGGACGGTTCCAGGCCGAAACTATCCGGAAATCTGAAAGAGATGCGGTTACACAACTTCGCAAGAGTGGCAGTGCCAAACCTGAAGTCACAGAGTACACGTTCCAGCAGATTGTATTTGTTATTCCAGAGAACCGCAAAACGGACAGACTTGTTCGAGCAAGGAAGCAGGAAGCAAACGCATTCCGTCAGCGATACACAAATTGTGATGAAACGCTTGAATTGGCTAAGCAATTGAAAGACGTGGCTGTTCTGGATCGCCGGCGTATAATGGAGCCGGAACTCCCGAATCGTTGGAAAGATGAGATTTTCAATGCTGACGCAAAGGGCACGACCAGAGTTCAAGAGACCGAAAAAGGTATTGAGTTGATCGCAGTATGTAACAAGCGACAAGTCACAGATGATAGAGCAGCACAAATTGCCTCCCAATCCAGCGACTTTACAGACTTCAACAAGAAAGCTGGCGAATTGGACAAGAGCTATCTGGATGAATTGCGTTCCCGCGCCAAGATTATTTACCGCTAATTTCAGATGAACACTTCAATACCGCCGCTTGCAGTTTCAATGGGCGATCCGGCAGGTATTGGGCCGGACATCCTTTTGAAAGCCTGGTCAGAACGCGAAACACTCGGGCTCCCTGATTTTTTTGCAGTTGCAGATCCGGATTTATTATCACGAAGAGCTGATCTGTTAGGTATCCCGATAGATATTTGCACCTATGAAGGCATTGTAGAAAGCAACTGCCTGAACGTATTGCCGCTGAGCCAGGTGACTGAAGGTGTGCCTGGCAAGCCATCATCACAAGATGCATTGGCGACTATTGAATCAATTGAAACGAGTGTTGATCTTGCACTGTCGAATTCTGCCTCGGCGGTCGTGACCTGTCCCATTAACAAAAAAGTTCTCTATGATGTGGGTTTTGAGCATCCGGGCCATACTGAGTTTCTTGCTGAACTGGGATCAAGATATAATGGAAGTGACGTAATACCCGTTATGATGTTGGCTGGACCGGATCTTCGTACAGTGCCGGTTACGATCCATATACCGCTTCTTGAAGTTCCAAAAGCTCTCACTACCCGGTCTATTGTCGAAGTGTCTTCAATCACAGCAACGGCGTTGTCAGATCATTTCGGAGTTAAAAATCCGCGGCTTGCCATAGCGGGCCTCAATCCTCATGCGGGCGAAGGTGGAAGCATCGGCAAGGAAGATGCTGAGATTATAAAACCAGCGATTGATAAACTCACTAGATCCGGGATCAACGCAAGAGGACCTTTGCCAGCAGATACCATGTTTCATGCAGCCGCGCGCGCAAACTATGATGCTGCCATATGCATGTATCATGATCAGGCATTAATCCCTGCCAAAATGCTTGGGTTTGATGATGCAGTTAATGTGACGCTTGGATTGCCCTTTATCAGAACGTCACCTGATCACGGGACTGCCTACGATATTGCAGGGTCTGGAAAGGCTAATGCCTCCAGTTTCGTGGCGGCCTTGAAGATGGCCTGGGAGATGAAAGTGTGCGAATTGGAGAAACATGAGTAATATTGATGATCTCCCTCCCCTGCGTGACATAATTTCCCAATTTGATCTTGCTGCAAAAAAGACGCTTGGACAAAACTTTATCCTTGATCTCAATCTAACTTCAAAAATCGCCCGTTCAGCAGGTGATTTTGCAGGGCACGATGTTTTGGAGGTGGGCCCAGGGCCCGGTGGATTGACCCGCGCATTACTTGCCTGCGGGGCGGAAAAAGTAATCGCAATAGAGCGTGATCCACGCTGCCTGCCGGCACTTCAACAAATTTCTGACTACTACCCAGGACGTCTTGAGGTAATTGAAGGCGACGCCATGGAAGTTAATTGGAACGAACTGAGTTCGAGGCCCATCAAAATTGTAGCCAACCTGCCATACAATGTGGCTACCCCACTCCTGACCGACTGGCTTAGTTTTCCAGATTGGCCGCCAATTATCAGTTCAATGACACTCATGTTTCAAAAAGAAGTAGCTGAACGTATTTGTGCAGATGTGGGCAGCAAGCATTATGGCAGACTGAGCATCCTGTGCGGTTGGCGAAGTGAGGCAAGCAAGTTGTTTGACGTACCGCCACAAGCATTCACACCTCCTCCAAAGGTTACTTCGTCCATCGTTCACATCGTTCCACGACAATCAGCCTTGCCTTGTAAAATTGGCAATCTGGAAAAGGTAACTCGAGCGGCTTTTGGGCAACGCAGGAAAATGCTTCGCGCCAGCCTAAAGTCGCTTGGGGGGGAAGATTTACTTAACCTTGCAGGGATTGAGGCAACCAAACGTGCAGAAGAAATATCCGTAGAAGGATTTGTGGCGTTAGCCAACGCACTTCAGGATTTCCGGAACTAACTTTCCAAAAGAGTGGATTCGAACTCAAACAAACCGGGGCGACG
>CAWUJF010000029.1:0-13255 GCA_963922405.1 uncultured Hyphomicrobiales bacterium
AAGTGCTCGCAGGCATGACCGACAATGCAGCCATTGGTGAAGCAAGCCCCAGAAACAGGAGTGACAAATCATGAAGATCACCACACCTGAATTTAAGAAGAATGCCGTGGAGGCGCTCCAGGATGAGCAACTTCAGAAAGCCATGCGCCACGTGCGCGGAAACTTCATCAAGAAGCGCGCGGATGCGGCAGCTGCTATCGACAATTTCGAAGCGATGCGGGACCGGGCGCGCGATATCAAAAACCACACTCTGGACAATCTGGATATCTATCTGGAAAAATTTGAAGAGCGTGTTCAGGCTCAAGGTGGCCATGTGCACTGGGCTGCCACAGCAAAGGATGCCCGGGAGATTTTCCTGAAAATCTGTCAGGACAAGGGCGCCAAATCGGTAACCAAGGGCAAATCCATGATTACCGAGGAAATCGAGCTCAATGATTTCATGATTGAAAATGATATTGAGCCGGTGGAAACCGATCTGGGTGAATACATCATCCAGCTGCGCGGTGAACACCCCAGCCATATCATCGCCCCGGCTGTGCATTTGAACATGGACCAGGTGCGTGATGAGTTCCGGGAGCATCACACTCATCTTCCTGAAGACAGGCCGATGGAAGACCCACAATCTCTGCTCACAGAAGCCCGTGGCATTTTGAGACAGAAATTCATCAATGCGGATATCGGTGTCACAGGTGCAAACTTTCTGATTGCTGAAACAGGCACATCCGTCATCGTAACCAATGAGGGGAATGGCGACCTCACCCAGATCCTGCCCAAAGTGCACGTGGTATTTGCTTCTCTTGAGAAAGTGGTCCCCACCCTTGAGGATATGTCCCAGATCCTGCGGGTTCTGGCACGCTCTGCCACCGGCCAGGAAATGTCAGTCTATACGACCCTTTCGTCCGGGCCCAAACGACAGTCTGATCTTGACGGACCGGAAGAGTATCATGTGATTTTGCTGGACAACGGTCGTTCGTCCATGCTGGGCACAGAGTTTCAGGAAATGCTGCGCTGTATCCGTTGCGGTGCCTGTATGAACCACTGCCCGGTTTATCATGCGCTTGGCGGCCATGCCTATGGCTGGGTTTATCCTGGCCCTATGGGGTCTGTGCTTTCACCCGGACTGACTGGCGTCGACAAGACGGGGCATATGCCAAACGCTTCCACGTTCTGCGGACGGTGCCAGGAGGTTTGTCCGGTACGGATTCCACTGCCAAAACTCATGCGTAACTGGCGTGAGAAGGAATTTGAGCAACACCTTTCGCCATCGAGCCACCGCCGTAATCTCAAACTGTGGGCATGGGTTACGAAGCGCCCTGGCCTTTATCGTCTGGTCACTAAAGTTTCCAGACTCGGTCTTTCGGTCATGTCCGGCAGCAAGGGCTATGCCAGCTGGTTGCCCCTTGCCGGTGAATGGACAAAACACAGGGAAATGCCACAACCCGAAGGCGGCACGTTCATGAGCGAATGGCAGAAGCGCGGGGGCAAGTCATGAGCATGCGTGACGAAATTCTGGCGAAAGTCCGCGGTGCCGTTTCCTCAACTCCTGTGGAGAAACGTCATATGGCTGTGCAGCAACGCATGGATGAACTTGAGGTTGGCGTTCAGCCTTACGAAATATCCAAGAAAGCGGAGATGATTGACCTCTTCGTACAAAAGGCTGAAGCGGCGGCAGCAACTGTGGTTAAATGCGCCGCTTCCAAGGTTGAGGGGGAAGTGCTCGATTATCTGCGTTCAAACAATCTGCCGCTAGAGATTAAAACCGGTGAGAACCCGGACCTTGAGCGTTATAAAATCGGCAAGCACAAACTGCTTTCCGTGGAAACCGGCCGGACCCACGGCGACGATATGGTGACCATTTCTACTGCTGCATGTGGTGTGGCGGAAACTGGTACGCTTGCCCTCACATCTGGTGCGGACAATCCATCGAGCCTTAATTTTCTGCCTGAAAATCATATCGTTATCCTGAAACAGTCTGATATCGCTCTTCACCAGGAAGCGGTTTGGGAACTCTTGAGAGAAAAGTACGGCAAGGGCGGCATGCCGCGCACCATGAATTTCATCACTGGTCCATCGCGTTCCGCTGATATTGAGCAGACCATGATCCTTGGCGCTCATGGCCCGATCCGGCTCCACATCATTGTGGTTTCCAACTAGATTGCCGGACCATGCCCCTGCAAAACCGTGTCACGCCTGATGCCAGAATAGTCGCAGAAAACTGGCGCGGCACCATGATGGGTAATCGCGGTGGACGCATTCATGATCCGGAAACGAAAAAGCTTCTGAAGCGTAAATGGGCCTCAAGGCGCTGGATTGTCTGCGTGACGCAGTTCAAGGAACGGCAACGAGAGGTGATGGGCCACTCCTATACCGAACTGTTCTTTCTGGATGAAGTGACAGCTTTAGCGGCTGGCCATCGGCCTTGTTTTGAATGCCGCAGGAAAGACGCCAATGATTACGCGGAACGTTGGGTGGCGCTGTTTGGCAGGCCAGACGGCAGCATGGCTGATGCAATGGATTTGCAATTGCACACGGAACGGACTGGCAAGGCTCATGAGATTTCGTTTGACGAAATTCCCAATCTGCCCGATGGCGCCATGCTACAGAGCGGTGATCTGATCTTTAGCCGGAAAGACGGGCGTAACCTGCAGTGGATCGGCACCGGCTATAAGGCACTGGCAATTGATGAGGCGAGATTGCCAGAACGCCTTAAATGTCTTACCCCTGCTTCAACTCTGGCAATTCTTGGCCACGGGTATCAACCCCAATGGCATCCAACCGCTCGATAGGTTTTTATGGCTGTTCATGATTTCAAATCCCAAAGGTTGTTCATCGACATGCCAATCGAAAGCGGAGTGGCAATCGAGGCTTCCCGTGAGCAGGCAAACTATTTGCTTAATGTGCTTCGTTTGGGAGAAAGTTCTCATATTCTGATTTTCAACGGTAAGGATGGGGAATGGCAGGCAGCGATCACGCCTCAGGGCCGCAAGAAGTGTACTCTCACGCCAGTACAGCAAACGCGGACACAACCGCCTCCACCGAACCTTACCTACTGCTTTGCTCCGCTAAAACAGGCGCGGCTTGATTATATGATCCAGAAGGCGGTTGAAATGGGCGTGAGTGTTCTAAGACCGGTCATCACCCAATATACGCAGGTACGCACCCTTAATGATAAACGCTTACGGGCGAATGCAATCGAGGCGGCTGAACAGTGCGGAATACTCTCTTTGCCGCAAATTCTTGAACCTCTCTCGCTCACAGAGATGGTGAGTGACTTGTCTGAGGATGATCACATCATTTTTTGTGATGAAAACAGCAATCATGAAAACCCAGTTGCCGAACTGGTTTCGAAGAAGCCTGAAAAACTTACCTTGCTGGTGGGACCTGAAGGCGGGTTCAGTGAAAACGAGCGGGAAATGCTTGAAAAACTCCCCCATGTGACAAAACTCGGACTGGGTCCACGAATTCTGCGCGCAGACACTGCCGCGGTTGCAGCGCTCACTGTCATCCAGTCCAATCTGGGGGATTGGTATACCTAAGTAGAGTATCTGTGAACAGGTGTATTCAATTTTTAAGTTGCGCAACAACATGAATTTCGGCTAGCAACGCCTATCGGCAGATAGAATTCAGAAAGTCACATATGGCCCGCGATACCACTGACAACCGACCGATCGAATCCCATTCCGAACTTGTCGAATGGCTGTCTGTTGGATGTAAACCGAAGTCCGAATGGCGCATCGGTACGGAACATGAGAAATTCGGGTTTTATCTCGATAATTATGAACCTGTCCCCTATGAGGGTGAGCGCGGCATCAAGGCCATTCTTGAAGCCCTGAAAGCCGAACTTGGTTGGGAAGCCATTGAAGATGAAGGCAATATAATCGGGCTTTTCAATCCGGTTGAAGGTGGTGCTATCTCTCTGGAACCAGGCGGACAGTTTGAACTTTCCGGTGCACCGCTCGAAAACATTCACGAGACCTGCAAAGAATCAAATCAACATCTGAAACAGGTGAAGAAAATTGCTTCTGCCATGGGCATTGGCTTTCTGGGTGTGGGTGCGTCCCCGCTCTGGACCTTTGCTGAAACGCCCATGATGCCGAAGAGCCGCTACAACATCATGAAAAACTATATGCCGAAAGTGGGTAGCCAGGGACATGACATGATGTTCCGCACAACCACTATTCAGGTCAATCTGGATTTCTCTGATGAGCGTGACATGGTTCGCAAGCTGCAGACGTCTCTCAAGCTGCAACCCATGGCTTCTGCCTTGTTTGCCAATTCTCCGTTCAAGGAAGGCAAACCAAACGGGTTGTTGTCCTGGCGCAGCGACATCTGGCGTGATGTGGACAATCAGCGTGGCGGTTATCATCCATTCATGCTGGACGATGACTTCAGTTTTGAGAAATATGCGGACTGGGCACTTGATGTGCCGATGTATTTCATCATCCGCGATGGCAAATATCATGACTGTACGCATGTCACATTCAGGCAGTTTATGAATGGTGCTCTTGAGGGTGAAGTGGCCGATGCCACGGCAAATATTGGCGACTGGGGTAATCACATGAGTACGGTGTTCCCTGATGTGCGGCTAAAGCGTTTTCTGGAAATGCGTGGCGCTGATGGCGGACCTTGGCAGGGGATTTGCGCCCTGCCCGCATTATGGGTCGGATTGCTCTATAGCGAGAATGCATTGAGCGCTGCGGAAGACATGGTCAAGGATTGGTCGGCTGATATGGTGGGCGAATTGCGCAACCAGGTGCCGAAACTCGGACTGAAAGCGGAAATTGCCGGAAAGCCATTGATCGAATTTGCTGAGGAAGCCTTGAACATCTGCCGCTCCGGTCTTGAAGAAAGAGCGAACTTCAATTCTGAAGGTCTGGATGAGACAGCCTTCCTGATACCGCTTGAAGAAACTGTTTCATTGGGCAAGACGCCTGCCGAGCGCATGCTGGAAAAGTATTCCGGTCAATGGAACAGTGACATCAATCAGGTGTTTGAAGAATACGCTTATTAAATCAGGCGGATTGCTTGTAGCGCACACCGTGCTCCACATCCAAAAACTCCACCTCGATATTGCTGCCTCTGCGCAATATCACACGGCACTCCGTACGGATGCTGTCAGGTTCAATGTAAAGCGTGAATTCTGATGGCAAGCCCATCCATCCGGTCATGGAAAGCGTGGCGCTTGATTCGGTGAACTTGTTCACGATGCAATGAACGGGATTTCCGCCTTCGCTGAAAATTACACGTCCCATACGCTGCATTCTCTTGTTGAGCTGGTTGCGTTGACGACGTGGTCGCTGCGAAGCGGTAGATCGGGGAGTTTTAAGATTCATATTGGAAATAATTTATGTCAGCCTGGTCATTGTATTCTACACAATACATCACCCATTTAATTGGAGGATGGTTAATGGAGACTTAAAGTTAAAAAAAATATTTGAAACCATGCACTTATTGGGCCCTTTAACAGCAAAATCCTAAGAAATCCAACCCTTTCACAAATGTCTGATACCTTGGCTTACAGCAGGTTTACCGGCTGGAAACTTCCGGTGATCAATATGCGCTGGTAGTACTATTTTCGGGGATCCAATCATGTCAAATCACGCTCTTGAGGTTAAGAACCTCAAAAAGGCTTTTGATCGACCAGCAGTCAACAATCTATCATTCCATGTGGAAGCCGGGGAGTTTTACGCTCTTCTGGGGCCTAACGGAGCGGGCAAAACCACTTCACTGAGAATGGTTGCCGGCCTCTTGCAACCCGATGGTGGTGAGATTTCTGTGTTCGGGGAAAATGCTCAGACCAATCAGGTTGGCGTGAAACAGATGATGGCCTGGGTTCCTGATGAGCCGATGATTTATGATCGCCTGACTCCGCTTGAGTATCTTGAGTTTGTGGCAGGCCTTTGGGGTGTCGAAGCAGATGACGCGAAAAACAACGCCAACGAATTGCTTGACTGGCTTGCACTAAGACCGCATGCCCATGAGCGTTGCGAAGGGTTTTCCAAGGGCATGCGCCAGAAGGTGGCTCTGGCTGGAGCGTTGGTTCACGATCCACGTCTTATCATTCTTGATGAGCCTCTCACCGGCCTCGATGCGGGGTCCGCACGCCTCGTTAAGGACGTGCTCCTTAGCCGTGTTGAAAAAGGCTGTTCGGTAATCATGACCACGCACATCCTTGAAGTCGCTGAGCGCATGGCTGAGCGGATCGGGGTTATCTCTAAAGGTCGTCTCATCGCTGACGGGTCACTTGAAGCATTGCGCAACAACGTGGGCGGCAACGCTGAAAGCCTTGAGGAAATCTTCCTTGAACTGGTTGAGGATGATGCCGATGACCAGAACGAGAAAGAGATCGCAGCATGAGTTTTGGAGCACCTACCGTGGGCACCATGTCATGGTTTGCCCGCCATGAGTTCAATCTCACATGGCGCGACTTTGTACGGATGATGAGTGCAGGTAAGGCGGGTAAAGAAAAAGCCGTTATTGCATTCATGATTTTCGCGGTTTGTGTTGTTCATGTGATTGCTTTCTTCACGCTCAAACCTGTCCTTGAAGCCGGATTTGTGGTGAACAAAGCTGCACTTACCGCAATCACCACGTCTTTGATTCTGACGCTCTCCCTGATGCTATCCCAGTCCATGGAACAGGTGACCAGGGTTTTCTACGCGCGATCGGATCTGGATCTCATCCTTTCATCCCCGGTTTCGGCAACCAAGATATTTGCGGTGCGAATGACCGCAATTGCCGTGACCACATCGCTGTTGTCCCTGATCCTATTCGGGTCAGCGATCAATGTGATGGCTGTATTTGACAGCCCCATATGGCTGGCTGCCTATCTGGTGATATTCGCTTGCGGGTTTCTGGCAACAGGGATTTCCCTTGCCATTACAATATTCATGTTCCGCACATTGGGGGCTAAACGCACACGCCTGATCGCGCAGATTGTTGCTGCGGTCATTGGTGCGGGCTTTGTTATCGGAATTCAGGTTGCTGCCATTGTATCGCTTGGCAGCATATCGCGGATTGATTTCCTCCTGTCGGATCAGGTGGCGCAATACGCTCCGGCGATTTCCAGTCATTTGTGGATCCCGGCTCAGGCCGTCATGGGTAACACATGGCAATTGGCTGTGACTGTGTTGGTGATGCTTACTGTGTTTTATGTGAGCGTCCGCGCATTCTCCAGCAATTTTGGTGAGCACGTTCTCAACGCTGCAGGCATCAGCCAGACCAAGACGTTCCACGCTAATAGTGATGTGAACTTCAAGCCTCTTTCCAAGCGGGCAACCCTTCGCCACAAAGAGTGGAAGCTTTTGTTGCGCGATCATTGGTTGTTGTCGCAAACCCTCATGCAGATCTTGTATCTGATCCCGCCTGCCGTTCTCCTCTGGATGAACTGGGGTGGATCATCGGGAATCGGAATTGTGGTGTTGCCGGTTCTGGTCATGGCGACCGGACAGCTCGCGGGGGGTCTCGCCTGGCTTGCTATTTCCGGCGAAGATGCCCCGGACCTTGTTAAAACCTCTCCTGTACCCGAAAACGCAATCATCAGAGCCAAGATCGAAGCGGTGTTGGGAGCGATCGGCATAATCGTTGCACCAATCCTGATCATTCTGACTTTCTTCGATTTCCGTCTAACCTTTATCGCCGCGATGGGTATTGCAGCTTCTGCAGTATCTGCCACGATGATCCAGCTCTGGTTCAGAAGTCAGGCAAACCGCTCGAACTTCAGAAGACGTCAGACATCTTCGAAAGTCGCAACGTTCTCGGAAGCGTTCTCTTCGATCATGTGGGCTGGTACCACGGGTGTGGCTGCAGCTGGCAGCATCCTGTTTATCCTGATGATCCCACTCCCGCTTTTGATCTTGTGGATAGCCCGTAAATTCCGCCCTCAACTGGAAAATTGAGTGAAGCACAAGCCATAATTCTCTGATAATGTCTGCGCATGAGCGATGCGCAGACTTATTCCGATACGGGAAACGCTAAATCCAATCAGGTGGAATATACCGTCACCGAGATCTCGGCCTCTTTAAAGAAGACGGTTGAGGAGCGGTTTGGTTATGTGCGTGTGCGCGGGGAAATCACAGGCTTTCGTGGCCCCCATTCTTCCGGCCATTGCTATTTTGCACTGAAAGATGATCGGGCGCGTATCGAAGCCGTAACCTGGAAAGGTGTTGCCAACAAGCTCAGGCATTTTCCTGAAGAGGGCCTTGAAGTAATTGCTTCCGGCAAACTCACCACTTATCCCGGTTCATCGAAATACCAAATCGTAATCGATAATCTGGAGCCTGCCGGTGCTGGCGCGCTCATGGCGCTTTTGCAGGAGCGAAAGGCGAAGCTTCAGGCTGAAGGCCTCTTTGCACCGGAACGCAAACAGTTGCTTCCCTATATGCCTTCGAAGATTGGTGTGGTGACCTCCCCCACCGGTTCTGTGATCAGGGATGTGTTGCACCGGATTTCAGACCGGTTTCCTCTGAATGTGATTGTGTGGCCTGTGCGGGTTCAGGGCGAGACGACCGGACAGGAAGTTTCCCGCGCGATTGAAGGTTTCAACATGATGGAGGATCAGCCCGATCTCATCATCGTTGCACGTGGTGGTGGCAGTATCGAAGACTTGTGGGGCTTCAACGATGAGATTGTGGTGAGGGCCGCGGCAAATTCTGATATTCCACTTATCTCTGCTGTGGGGCATGAGACCGACTGGACGCTCATTGACCTTGCAGCAGATGTGAGAGCGCCTACGCCAACTGGAGCGGCTGAACTTGCTGTGCCAGTAAAAGCTGAGCTCGAAGCAACTGTTGCCTCCTACAAGGCGCGACTTCAAAGTGCACTGACGCGGAAGTTCGACAAAGCCAAGACAGACCTTCTTGCAGCAGAACGGGGGCTTGCCACTCCGGATAATCTGCTTGCTCTGCCAAGACGCAGGCTCGATGAAGCAAGTGGACGACTGGCACTAGGCCTTGACCTAGCAACCCGCTCAAAGCGTTCAGCGTTTGAAAGCATTGCAGGACGCCTTTCCCATCGCGGGCTCGAACTGTCACTCGCGCGCAGCCGCGACAAGCTGGAAGCGCTTGGCAGGCAAATGGATATTGGCCACCAGAACCGACTGGGCAAGATATCCCAGCGGATCGACGATCTTTCTCACCGGATCGGTTCTGCGTTCAGCAATCAACTTGCCAAAACTACCGCCAGACTGGAGCAGGCTGACAGATTGCTTGGAAGCTTATCTTACACCCGTATTCTGGAACGGGGTTTCGCTGTGGTTCGAAACGCAAAGGACGCGGCTGTATCCAGCGCTTCTGCCATCAAATCAGGTGAGCAATTTTCCGTTGAATTCAGCGACGGTCTTATTCAGGGCGTTGCAGCCGGTGGCGCCACAAAGCCGGTCTCGGATAAGAAGGCCGCGCCGAAACCAAAAAAGCAGAAGAAGACTGACGACAATCAGGGCGACCTCTTCTAAACCGCCAAAAGAAAAACCCGGAACGATGTCCCGGGTTTGAATTCTTAGTAGCAGAAATTATGATTACTTTTTCAGCAGGTCGCGAATTTCTGTAAGCAGTACTTCCTGTGCTGGTGGCTCTGCAGGTGCCTCTTCTTCTTCCTCTTCAGTAGATTCCATCAGCTTGTTCACTGAACGAACAATCAGGAAGATGATGAAGCCGATGATCAGGAAGTTGATTACCGCAGTGATGAAGCTACCGTAGGCAAGCACAGCACCCTGCTCTTTGGCCGCATCCAATGTTGCAGCTGACACGCCTTCTGCCAATGGTGCAAAGTAATTTGAAAAATCCAATCCACCAAAAATGGCGCCAATAATAGGCATCAACACATCATCCACAAGCGACTTAACAATAGCACTGAACGCGCCGCCAATGATGACACCTACCGCCAGGTCCATCACGTTTCCGCGCATAATGAACGCTTTAAACTCACTAAACATTTCCAATTCCCCTCTAATATTCCGTGATTGAAATGAATGGGTCCACAAATTGCCCATACGGAAGCTAGCAGCAAAATGTGTTTATTAATAGTCTGTTAACCAAGAATGTCAGTAATTTGTTAAACTTGGTTAACAAGTGACCGATTCAGGTTTTCCAACACCGGTCATCATAGACAAACAGACATAATTCTGCTGAAATCGACGTCAGCTTGGAAAAATAGAGATATTTGTGGAATTTGGCAGATGGTCGAGCCCTCGATCACCCTACTGGTTGCATTAATTTATGTGGTCATTTTGTTTGCGATCGCGAGCTATGGCGACCGCTCGATTGCGGCTGTGCGTAATGTTTCCAAGCCGAATCTTTATGCCTTGAGTATGGCAATCTATTGCACCACCTGGACGTTCTTCGGGTCTGTGGGTCTTGCTTCCACCAGCGGGTTCAGTTTCCTTGCGATTTATGTGGGACCAATCCTTGCTATCACGCTCGGTTTTCCGTTGATGAAGCGGGTGATCCAGCTTTCAAAGGAAGAGCGCATCACGTCCGTTGCGGACTTTCTGGGTGCCAGATACGGTAAAAGCATCCGGGTTGCCGCGGTTGCAGCGATCATCGCTGTTATCGGCACGATTCCCTACATCGCATTGCAATTGAAAGCGATATCAAGCTCGGTAAATACGCTTCTGGTCCGATTTGATAACGGTTTTCCTAGCGGCAGCGGGGTTTTCAGTGATATCTCGCTTGCCGTTTCCCTTACGCTTGCAGCTTTCGCGATACTGTTTGGAACACGCCATGCGGATGCAACAGAACACCAGCACGGAATGATGCTGGCCATCGCTACAGAGTCTGTGGTCAAGCTGGTGGCGTTTTTGAGCGTGGGTGTGTTTGTCACCTTTTACATGTTCGATGGTGTTGGTGATCTGTTTTATCAGGCAGCAGAAGATCCCAAACTGAATGCTGTTTTCACAAGTGATTTTGACGTGGGTAATTTTTTAATACTCACTGCGTTGAGTCTCAGTGTATTTCTACTATTGCCGAGGCAATTCCACGTGGCTGTTGTGGAGAACAACTCCATCCGGGAACTGGAGCGTGCCCGATGGCTTTTCCCGCTCTATCTGGTTGCAATCAATCTGTTTGTGATTCCAATTGCGATTGCGGGTTCACTTAGATTTGGAATTGCTGCCAACGCAGATGATTACGTACTTCTGCTGCCAATTCTGGAAGGGCAACGCGTTCTGGGACTTTTGGTATTCCTGGGTGGTCTGTCTGCCGGAACTGCCATGGTTGTGGTTGCCAGTGTTGCACTTGCCATCATGATTTCAAATGACCTTGTCTTGCCGTTAATGCTGCGTGCACGTGCGAAAATGGGCCAAACCGAACCTGTGGATATGGGCAACCAGATTTTGAACATAAGACGCACATCAATCCTGTGCGTGTTGATCCTTGCTTATGTCTACTACAAAGCAGCGGACAATTCCGCTGCCCTTGCTTCTATTGGCCTTGTTTCTTTCGCCGCAGTGGCGCAATTGGCGCCGGCGTTTTTCGGCGGGCTTTTCTGGAAAGATGCCAATGGGCGTGGGGCAATGATGGGCATGATTACCGGCTTCGTGGTGTGGACTTACTGCCTGTTGCTTCCGACCCTGCTTCCCACGAACAGTGAGTTTGTACGCTTTGGCCTGTTTGGCATCGAATTGCTCAAGCCAGAGTCTCTGTTTGGCACCGATATGAGCCCAATTGCAAACGGCGTTGTATGGAGCCTGTTCTTTAATACTCTAGCCTTTGTCCTTACTTCGCTTTCAAGGCGATCAAACGTGCAGGAACGCCATCAGGCTTCAATATTTGTTCCATTCCATTCTCCTGTTGCCAGGCAAAAGAGTATTGGAAGTGCCAATATCCGCATCTGGCAATTGCGGGAGATTCTGGCGCGCTATCTGGGCGAAGAACGGGCCAAACGTTCGCTCGACAGTTACCTCAAAGAAGAAGGTTCGAGGATTGAAGACGATGATTTTGTGGATGACGGGCTTCTGCAT
This sequence comes from uncultured Hyphomicrobiales bacterium, assembly GCA_963922405.1. Taxonomy (GTDB): domain Bacteria; phylum Pseudomonadota; class Alphaproteobacteria; order Rhizobiales; family Rhizobiaceae; genus JAALLB01. The sequence goes on from CAWUJF010000029.1 coordinate 11,957, forward strand.
CATTCAGAGCAATTGCTTGCCAGTGCTATTGGAGCTTCATCTTCAAGGCTCGTGCACTCACTCCTGATCCAGCAGTTTGACAAAAACCCGGACGGCAATTTCGAGCTTCTGGATGAAGCATCGCGCGCGCTGCAATACAATCATGATGTACTTAAAACTGCGCTTGATCAGCTTGAACAGGGCATCACGGTGTTTGACGGGAATTTCCGTCTTGCTTCATGGAACCGGAAATTCAGGAAGATTCTGAACCTGCCGTCTGAGATAGGCCGCGCGGGTATCGGTTTATCGGAAATTGCGCGGGCAATTGCTAAGGCCAATAATCTTGATGATCAAGATCCATCCGGGGAACAACTGGCCTATCGGCTGATCAATCAGAAGGTTGCGTGGCAATTGCATTTGCCGGAGCAAAACGAGGTCTTGGAAATCAGCACAAGTCCGATGCCGGAAGGTGGTATTGTTATTACCTGGAACAACATCACCGAGCGGGTGCGTGCTGCTGAAGCGCTTAAAGAAGCCAACGAAACACTGGAGGGGCGCGTGGAAGAACGCACCCGGGAGCTGGAACAAGCCAAGCAGTTGGCGGATCAGGCAAATGCCAGTAAGACACGATTCCTGGCCGCTGCAGGCCATGATATCTTGCAGCCACTTAACGCCGCACGGCTTTATTCTGCGACGCTGAAAGAACGCGTTGAGCGTGATGATAATTCTCAGCTTGCTGACAATATCAGCCGGTCTTTGGGATCAGTGGAAGAGATCCTCGGCGCTGTGCTTGCCATCTCTCGCCTTGATTCTCCAAAAGTGGAAGTGAGCATCTCCAATTTCGCACTTCGTGAGATAACAGAACAATTGCAACTGGAGTTTGATCCGATCGCAAAGGCGGAAGGCCTTGAACTTCGCTTCGTGCACTCATCGCGGTGGGTGAAGTCTGATAAAGCGCTTCTTCGTCGTATGTTGCAGAATCTGATTTCCAATGCGTTGAAGTTTACGCGTGAAGGTAAAGTGCTGGTGGGATGCAGAAAGCGCGGCGGCAAACTATTGCTCGAAGTTCATGACACTGGAATTGGAATGGACAAGGAGCAGCAGAAACGGATTTTCACTGAGTTCACCCGATTGAACGATATGGCTGTGGAGGCTCCGGGACTTGGATTAGGCCTTTCCATCGTGGATCGCACCGCCAAACTTCTGGATCATGAAGTGGAAGTGGAATCTTCGAAGAACAAGGGAACGGTTTTCCGGATCGAGGTTACAACGGTTGCTGCTGTAAAAAGCTCTATTCGTCAACTATTTCGAATGCACCCC
>CAWUJF010000030.1:0-13127 GCA_963922405.1 uncultured Hyphomicrobiales bacterium
CATATTGGTCAAGCTCCAGCTACCGCCCGCATCGGGGACGAGCCCTACTTTGGCGAAGGACTGGATGAACTTTGCCTTATCTGAAGCCAGGAGGATGTCACAGGCGAAAGTGATGTTGGCTCCAGCGCCGGCAGCCACGCCGTTCACTGCGCAAATTACGGGTTTCTCTAAACTTCTCAGGGAGTTAACTAATGGATTATAAAGTGTTTCAATGGTGTGTCCGAGGTCTGGCGGCCCGTCCATCTTACGTGGATCCCTGCCATCAAGGTCCTGACCAGCACAGAAACCCCTGCCCGCTCCGGTCAAGAGAACCGCACGGATATCATCCTCGCCAGCCCGTGCCAGCGCTTCGCGCAGTTGCGCATGCATCTCGTCATCAAACGAGTTCAAACGGTCCGGACGATTGAGGGTTATCTCGATCCAGCCATCGTGGATTTCGGTCAAAATTTTGTCAGACATCACAAACTCACAAGCTAATTTCAATTAAGGTATTGCATAAACCGACCGGTTGGTCAATTATATAGTTGAGCATCCCCAGGATTTTGATTTCAACAGGAATGGAACAATGAGCATAATCGAATTGAAGAGTTTTGCACACGGCGAATGGATCGGCCCGGACTCATCTGCACGCAGCATCAGGTCGGCTGTTACCGGTGAGGCAATAGCACAAGCCGGATCCGGTCAGCTCAATTTCCAGGACATGATCGACTACGCGAAAAACGTCGGCGGACCTGCCCTGCGTAACATGACGTTTCATGACCGTGCCCGCATGTTAAAAGCGCTCGCGCTGCACTTGAAAGAGCATCGCAAGGCAATGTACGACCTTTCTTTCAACACCGGTGCCACATTGATGGACAGCAAGGTTGATATTGATGGCGGCATCCAGACCATGCTGGTTTTTGCCTCCAAAGGTCGCCGCGAAATGCCAGACGAAAAGATTTTCGTGGATGGCGATGTGGAAATCCTGAGCCGCAATGGCACTTTCCTGGGTCAACATGTGTGCACCCCGCTTCAAGGCGTGGCGGTTCATATCAATGCTTTCAATTTCCCGGTCTGGGGTATGCTCGAAAAACTGGCGCCTACCCTGCTTGCTGGTGTCCCGGCAATTGTGAAGCCTGCAACCGCTACCAGCTACCTTACCGAACATTGTTTCCGTTTGATGATCGATAGCGGCTTACTGCCAGAAGGTGCTGTGCAGCTTATCTGTGGCGGCACGGGCGATCTTCTTGATAGGCTAGGCAGCCAGGATGTTTTGAGCTTCACCGGTTCTGCGGCAACCGCTCTGATGCTTCGTTCAAATCCAAGCCTTTTGGAGAATTCAGTACGGTTCGTAGCGGAACAGGATAGCCTCAACGCTTCTGTTCTGGGCCCGGACGCGGTATCCGGCACGCCTGAGTTTGATCTCTTCATCAAGGAAGCGGCAAACGAAATCACGACGAAGGCCGGCCAGAAATGTACTGCAATCCGCCGGATCATGGCACCGGAAGGTCAGGTGGATGCGGTGATTGAAGCGCTCAAAGCCCGGCTTTCGAAAACTACAATCGGTGACCCATCTGACGAGAATACAAGAATGGGGGCGCTCGCTTCAGAAGGTCAACGCCAGGATGTGCTTGAAAAGGCTGGCCTGCTGGCTGAGGAATGCGAACGCGTGTTCGGCGACCCTGAGAACTTCTCAGTCTCCGGTGCTGATGCCAAAAAAGGCGCGTTTCTACCGCCCATGCTGTTTCACTGTGCCAACCCCGATGTCGCGCAAAAGGTTCATGATGTGGAGGCGTTTGGTCCGGTATCCACCATCATGCCTTATCGTGATCTTTCTCATGCCATCAGCCTGCTCAACCGTGGCGAAGGTTCGCTTGTGGCATCCGTTATCACCCACGACCCGCAAGTGGCACGTGAAGTGGTGCTGGGTTCCGGCTCTTATCACGGCAGACTTTATTTCAACGACCGTAATTCCATGGGTGAGAGTACCGGGCACGGTTCTCCCCTGCCACATCTGGTGCATGGTGGCCCGGGTCGCGCTGGTGGCGGCGAAGAGATGGGTGGTGTGCGTGGTGTCATGCATTACATGCAGCGCACTGCCATTCAGGGTGGCGCAAATGTGTTGACAGCAATCGGCAACCAATGGGTGAAGGGCGCCCCAGAGATTTCCGAAGACAAACATCCATTTAGCCGTGGATTTGATGAAATCGCGATCGGTGAAACCATTCACACAGAGCCACGTGAAATCAGTATGGAAGATATTGAGCACTTTGCTCATTTCACAGGTGACACATTCTACGCCCATATGGATGAGGAAGCAGCAAAGGCCAATCCATTCTTCCCGGGCCGCGTGGCCCATGGATATCTGTTGCTCAGCTTTGCAGCGGGCTTGTTTGTGGAACCTAACCCGGGTCCGGTTCTCGCCAATACGGGCCTAAACTCACTTTCATTCCAGAAGCCTGTGGAAGCTGGCGACAGCATCAAGGTGCAGTTGACGGTCAAGAAGAAAACCAGACGCACAGATGATTATGGTGAAGTGCGGTGGCATGTGATCCTGACCAATCAGGACGACGAACAGGTTGCAGAATATGAGCTTTTGACGATGAACCAATATGTCGTTAGTTAGGAGTGTATGAGTGACTCGCACGAACTGCTAAAACCGTTACTGGACGAATTACACAAGTCAGGCCGATTGCGAGTCTGGTCAATTGTGATCTCTATTTTCGGTGATCTTGTTCAGCCACGCGGCGGTAGGATCTCGATGCAGGAACTCCTGGCACTCACGGAAAATGTGGGAATTGAGGGCAATGCGCTCAGAACCGCCATGTCCCGCCTTGCGAAAGAAGAATGGGTTGATCGCTATAAAGAGGGTCGCAATAGTTTCTATACGCTGAGCGGCAATGGCAAACAGACATTTCTGGCTGCATCCGAGCGGATTTATCAGGCGCGCTTCAACTCAAGCTCTTCCGACTGGGTGATGGCCTTTTATCCAGAAGATCTTCCGCAACAGACCGTGGATGTGGCATCCAGACTTTCATTTAACAAGCGGATTGCAGTTTGCAGTATTGAGGATAAGGCGCGGCTCGAAAACGGTCAGGCTTTGATACTGGACTCCAGGGTTGGGGATATTCCCGCATGGGCCAGGGAAGAACTCATTCCACAAAGTCTGACGGAACAATACGGGATTCTGTTGAAGCATTTGCAAACAATCGACAGCAGGAGTGACGAAATCGCCTCCCTGCCCCCGCTGAGCGCAATAACTCTTAGATATCTGCTGATCCACTTCTGGCGCCGTCTGGTGTTGAAACATCCACTATTACCGGACGGTCTGGTTACGAAAGACTGGGAAGGCGTATCCGTGCACAAACTCATGTGCAAACTCTATCCGCTCACAATTTCTGCCTCCGAAGCCTGGTGGGAAACGCCTACTGGTGAAAGCGGCAAGCAGCTCCTGGAAAAACGCTTCAAGGATTAAAGCCAAATTATTGTGGAAGATGATCTTATTTTGAGCATATATGTTACAAAAATTTCTTGATTTTTATTTTTTTGTAATATATAAACGAAAGTAGAACATGTTCGATGGAGGCAATATGTATTCCCAAGGCTTGATTGGTGCGAAAACCGACACCACGGAAACCGAAGAATTTCTGGCGGAATTCCAGGCACGTATTGATCGTGATGAGAAGATAGAACCCAATGACCCGATGCCCGAAGCGTATCGCAAGACGCTTGTAAGGCAGATCGGTCAGCACGCCCATTCAGAAATTGTGGGTATGCTGCCAGAGGGTAACTGGATTACCCGCGCCCCCACCCTTCGACGCAAGGCTGCACTCCTCGCGAAAGTGCAGGACGAAGGTGGCCACGGATTGTATCTTTACTCTGCAGCGGAGACACTTGGCGTATCCCGTAAACAGATGACCGAAGAACTGCTTTCGGGAAAAGCGAAATACTCTTCTATCTTCAATTACCCCACACCCACCTGGGCTGACATTGGCGCAATTGGATGGCTTGTGGATGGCGCTGCAATCATGAACCAGATCCCGCTTTGCCGGTGCTCATACGGCCCTTACGCAAGAGCGATGATACGGGTTTGTAAGGAAGAGAGTTTCCACCAGCGCCAGGGTTATGAAATCATGCTCACCCTTTGCAAAGGAACGCCTGAACAAAAGGAAATGGCGCAGGACGCGCTGAACCGCTGGTGGTGGCCGAGCCTGATGATGTTTGGCCCGCATGACAGCGACAGCCAGCACGGTGACCAGTCTGCGGCATGGAAAATCAAACGTTTCACCAATGATGAACTGAGACAAAAGTTCGTGGATGCCACCGTCAAGCAGGCTGATGTGCTTGGCATCAAAGTCCCTGATCCTGATCTCAAATGGAACCCGGAAAAGAATGATGGCCAAGGTGGCTATGATTTCGGCCCGATCGACTGGGATGAATTCTGGAATGTGGTCAAGGGCAACGGACCTATGAACAAGGACCGCATTGCTGCACGCACGAAAGCCTGGGAAGAAGGTGAATGGGTTCGCGAAGCAGCCCTGGCCCATGCCGCCAAGCGCAAAGAGAGACAAGAAGCTGCCCGAGTGGCTGCGGAATAACGGAGAATATCATGACTGACACAGCTGAAATTCCTTTGTGGGAAGTCTTCATTCGCCCACGCAACGGCCTTGCCCACCGCCATTGTGGTTCGCTTCATGCAGCTGATGCCGAGATGGCACTGCAGGCTGCAAGAGATGTGTATACCCGTCGCGGAGAAGGCCAGTCTGTATGGGTTGTTCCCTCCGCCCAGATTGTAGCCTCTGATCCACAAAATAAGGATGAGATGTTTGATCCGGCTGAGGACAAGATTTACCGCCATCCCACATTTTATGACATCCCTGAAGAAGTGGGGCATATGTGATGGACGCGCAAGAAGCCCTTTTCACCAATCTGGTCCGGCTTGCTGATGATCATCTGATCCTCGGACACAGGCTCTCCGAGTGGTGCGGCCACGCGCCCATGCTTGAAGAAGATCTTGCCATGCCTAACATTGCGCTTGATCTGATCGGTCAGGCACGTGCACTTTACACCTATGCCGGTGAGGTTGAAGGCAAAGGGCGAGATGAAGACCAGATTGCGTATCTGAGGCTCGAGCGCGAGTATAACAATCTGCTTTTGTGTGAGCGGCCGAATGGTGATTTTGCGCATACGATGTTGCGCCAGCTCTTTTTTGCAATCTTCATGGAAGCCTATTGGGACAAGGCGCAGAGTTCGAGCGATGAAACCATTGCCGGAATTGCAGGCAAGGCTGTTAAAGAGGCCCGTTACCACATCCGCCATACAGGTGAGTGGACGGTCAGGCTTGGTGACGGTACGCCGGAAAGTGCTGAACGTCTGAAAGAAGCCTATGAGCGGCTTACACCTTACATTGCCGAACTCTTTGAGTCCGACGCCGTTACGCAGCACAATGCCAGCGGCAACATTCTGCCGGACCCTGCTGAATTGAAAGACGAGTTTATCAATACGCTTAAACCGATTTTCGCGCAGGCACTTTTGACAATGCCTGAAATCACAACCGGTCAATCCGGTGGCAGAGCTGGCCGCCATACAGAGGACATGGGTTTTTTGCTTGCAGAACTTCAATATATGCAACGCACCTACCCTGACATGAAATGGTAGCAACAGCCATCGATATGACACGCGTGGCCGATCAGAAGCGGGCCTGGGAGGCAGCGGCAGCTGTCCTCGACCCGGAAGTGCCTGCCGTGACTGTCGAAGATCTGGGCATACTGCGTTCCGTGGAAATTGATGAGGACGGCATAGCAGTTGCGAAGGTGACGCCCACCTACTCCGGATGCCCTGCGGTTCTTGCCATTGAGCTGGCAATTGAAGCTGCCTTGCTCGATGCAGGGTTCAACCCGAAAATTGAACGGGTGATTTCACCTGCCTGGACAACTGACTGGATCACCGAAGCCGGTCGCGAAAAATTACGCGCTTACGGCATTGCGCCACCGGTATCTGGCAGCAATTCCAAAATGGCTCTGTTCGGTGAAACGGTGGTTGAATGCCCGAAATGCGGCAGTGAAGACACCAGAAAAATTTCAGAATTCGGCTCCACAGCCTGCAAAGCACAATATCAGTGCAATGCCTGTGCTGAGCCCTTTGATTATTTCAAGTGCATATAGGGAGTGAGAGAATGAACCGTACGGACGATGCTGCTGCTGTTTCGAAAATTGTGAATGAATATGTGGCTGGAACCACCGATCGCGACACCGACAGGTTGAAAGCTGTCTTTCACCCCAATGCGGTTATGTCTGGTTATCTGGGACCGAACAAGCTGATCGGTTCTCCCCAACCCTTCTACGATCACCTTGAAGCAAATCCCCATGGTGAAGGCTATGCGGCCGAGATTGTGGAAGTTTCCGTCACTGGCCAAACAGCACGAGCCCGCCTGATTGAAGACAATTTGTACGGTATGTCATTCGTCAATGACTTCCATCTTATCAACGAGGATGGTGACTGGACCATCGTTTCAAAACTATTCCATCACGACTGAGATTGAACCATGAACCAACACGTCAAATCTCCACCCAAGTTTCACTCACTCAAAATAGCTGATGTTCACCGGGACACAGCTGATGCTGTGGTTGTTTCGTTTGAAATACCCGATGACCTGGAAGGTCATTATGCTTTCATTCCTGGCCAGTATCTGACCCTGCGTGCGGAAATTGATGGCGAAGATGTGAGACGTTCCTATTCAATTTGCTCTCCGCTCGGATCAGAAACCCTGTCTGTGGGTATCAAGCGCATTGATGACGGTATCTTTTCAAGTTTTGCCCAGAACCTTTCTGCGGGTGACGTGCTTTCCGTGATGACTCCGCAAGGCAGATTTGCTGCACCAATTGGTGGGCAACACAATTACCTGCTGCTTGCGGCTGGTTCCGGTGTTACGCCGATCCATTCGATTGTCAAGTCAGTCCTTGAAAACGAACCGGATAGCCAGATCACCCTTTGCTATGCAAACCGCAACACCGAGAGCGTTATGTTCCGGGAGAGTTTTGACGATCTTAAAGACCATTACATGACACGGTTTCTCATGACCCATGTGATGGATGAAGAAGCCCAGGACGTGGAACTCTTCAATGGTCGTCTGGACGCTGAAAAGCTTGAAACCATGGCCACACGCGGTCTCATCACCCCGGATGAGTATGATGCTATCTTCATCTGCGGTCCTCAGCCTATGATTGAAGCTGCTTCCAAAGCGCTAAAAGACATGGGCGTGGATGAAAACAAGATCAAGTACGAGCTATTCACCCCTTCAACGCCATTGCGCACCGCTGGAGAAGCAAAGAAAATCGAAGCGGTTACCGGTGCAGAGGTGGAAGTGGTCATTGATGGTTCACGCCGCTCCTTCCGCATGGATGAGGACCAATCCATGATTGAAGCTGCCGCCCATGCGGGCTTTGAAATCCCCTACTCCTGCGCCAATGGCATGTGTGCCACTTGCCGCTGCAAGGTGACACGGGGAAGTGTAGAAATGGTTCAGAATTTCTCACTGGAAGAATGGGAAACGGATCAAGGCTTTGTACTTGCCTGTCAGTCAAAGCCAACCTCAGACAAGGTTACGCTGGACTTTGATGAAGTCTGATCTGCAACCTATTTCTAGCCATTAAACTGCATTTCATAGCCGGGTGCATAGGTAAGCTCGGCATAGGTTATGCTGTTGTCTTCATTCCACGTATTTCGTCTGAACTGGAATAGTGCAGCGCCAATTTCCGTTTCCAGGGCTTTTGCAAGCGTTGCATCAGCGGATATGGCGGAGAAAACAAAGTCGCCACCTGTAAACGGTGCATTTCTCAGCAGCCATTCATTGGCATTTTCATCAGCAAATGTTTCATCCAGTGCATCGGGAAGGAACAGGGAATTAATCCATCGCCGCTCGTGCACGTACGGTTTGCCATTTGAAAGATGGATTGCCCGCAGAAACAGAATTGCGGCGTCTTCATCAAGGTTCATTGCTGTACGCACCTTTGCTGGAGGTACTTTCTGCGCGGAGGAAAGCAACGTGTGTGCGTATTTCTTGCCCTGTTTTTCGATCTCGCGACGAATGATGGGTATTTTCAGGGTGGCTTTGCGTTCGGGCTGTTCCTTGACCCGGGTGCCTGCCTTACGCTTGCGATCAAGCCAGCCCTGCTCTGCTACCGATTGAAGGGCACGGTTGATGGTAGCACGCGCGCAACCGAACTCCTCAGCCAGTTCAACCTCAGTGGGGATCAGTTCGCCCGGCGCCCATTCGCGCCCCATAATCCGTTTCAGGATTTCGTTCTGAATATCCTGCCAACTTGTGGCCTGACCAACAGTCACAACAATCCCCCTAATTCCTGCATCACTTTGGCGTACCGGCCTACGATTGCATCACGTTTGATGTGCCGCCCTTCATGGACAAGATGCCGACCGGCTGCCCATACATCCGTCACGGTCCGTTCCGCACCTGCAAAGATAAAGCTATCAAGGAGAATGTCACCGTCACGGCCTATGAAATCCACATGACTGTTATCCAAAGCCATCAAATCTGCCCAGCACCCTGTTTGGATGCGACCGCTGTTACGCTTGGCTGCTTGTGCACCCCCTTCGCATACCGCATCGAACAGTCTGCGGCCCGTCGATTTTTCAGATGTGGCAAGTGCTGCGCGTGAATGATCTCGCAAGCGTTGGGAATAATCCAGCACCCGCAGTTCCTCCGCCAGTGAGATCTTGATGTTAGAGTCAGATCCCACGGCAATTTTGCCATCGGCATTCAGCCATCGCACACCGTCAAAGATACCATCACCCAGACTGGATTCCGTGATCGGGCAAAGGCCAGCAACAGCACCGGTTTTCGCTAGCCCCAGAGTTTCATGCTCCTGCATTTGGGTGCAATGAATGAGACACCAATCTTCGTTCACGTCCACATTGTCTAGCAACCACTCCACTGGCCGCTTACCCCATGCAGCTGAAACCTCATCCACCTCTGGGATCTGTTCTGCCAGGTGCAAATGGATTGGCCCTCCTGCCGCAATTTCAACGAGGCGTGGATAATCATCCTGCCCAACCGCGCGAAGGCTATGTGGCGCAAGCCCGATGTTGCAGTCAGGCGTTAAGGTGGAAACGGCTTTGGAAGCCTGTTCAAAAAGGTTCGCAAAACGGTCGATATCATTGCCAAAACGGATTTGACCGGGCCCCAAGTCTCTCTTGTCACATCCACCGTATTGATATTGCACCGGCAGCAGCGTCAATCCGATGCCGGACTCATTCGTTGCGGCAACTACCCGCTCGCTCAGCTCCGCAAGATTATCATACACAACACCGCCCGGCTGGTGATGGATATAATGAAATTCCACATTCGTGGCATATCCGGCTTCCAGCATCTCCATTTGAACAAATGCAGTGATGATCTCGATATGCTCCGGTGCGAGGTGATCGAGAAACTGATACATGAGTTGCCGCCAGGTCCAGAAGCTGTCTCTCGGGTCCGGGCCTCTGCGTTCCGTCAATCCAGCCATAGCTCTCTGAAAGGCATGACTATGGGCGTTCACCGGTGCTGGCAGAAGGATACCCACCCGTTCACCCTCAGGATCAGCGCTGCGCGTTACGGCGCCGATGCGGCCATTTTCATCCACATCAACACTCACATTTTCAGCCCATCCATCGCTGAGAAGTGCTTTCCCCGCCCAAATTCTTGCCATCGGAATTTCTTTCTTGACGTTTTATTATGTATAGACATAATATCTGTTATTCACTCAAACGCAAGTCTGGTTTCATGATACTTACGAACATCAAGATCGCCTCGATGAATGGCAGTTCGCCCTATGGCATGATTGACGATGGCCCCATTGTAATCGACGGGCCAACCATTGAATGGGTGGGCAATAGAAACGAGGTTCCAGACACGTATAAAGACAAGCAAACCATTGATCTTGCTGGTGCTTTAGTAACTCCGGGACTCATAGACTGTCACACGCATGTGGTTTTTGGCGGGAACCGGGCCAATGAATTCGAGATGCGTCTCAAGGGTGCAAGTTACGAAGAAGTGGCAAAGGCTGGCGGAGGCATTGTCTCTACAGTTTCGAACACCAGAAATGCTTCACCGGATGAGCTTCTCACTGATGCATTGACCAGAGTGGATGCCCTGATTTCCGAAGGTGTAACGACCATGGAAGTGAAGTCGGGTTACGGCCTTGATCTGGAAACTGAACTCAAGATGCTGAGGACTGCCCGTAGCATCGCCAAGGAACGCCCAATCACCGTGAGCACGTCTTTCCTGGGTGCCCATGCGGTGCCGAAATCTCACGATGGAAGGGCAGACGCCTATATTGATGAGGTTTGCATTCCCGCGCTTGAAGCCGCTCATGACGAAGGTCTTGTGGATTGCGTGGACGGCTTTTGCGAAGGTATCGCGTTCTCCGTTGGACAGATTGAGCGTGTATTTCAGAAAGCGCAGGACCTTGGCCTACCTGTAAAATTGCATGCGGAACAATTGTCCAATCTGGGAGGGGCGAAGCTAGCTGCCAAGTATTCAGCGCTTTCCGCCGATCATCTGGAATATCTGGATGAAGAAGGTGTAAAAGCCATGGCACAGGCGGGATCTGTTGCCGTGATGCTGCCGGGCGCGTTCTACACACTTCACGAGACGCAGGCACCACCAATCGCTCTTTTCCGAAAACACAATGTGCCTATGGCAGTTGCAACTGACTGCAATCCCGGTTCTTCACCGCTTGCTTCAATTCTCCTTTCCATGAATATGGCATGTACCTTGTTCAGGATGACACCCGAAGAAGCGCTTTGCGGGGTAACTAAACATGCAGCCAGCGCTCTTGGCCTTGCAGATCGAGGAACAATAGAAGCTGGAAAACGCGCTGATCTATGCGTCTGGTCAATCGAGCATCCGGCCGAGTTTTCCTACCGCATCGGGTTTAATCCGCTAAAGCAACGTATTATTGGTGGAGCGTTGCAATGAGCGTAATTTTAAAGCCGGGAGAAGCAACGCTTGCACAGCTTGAAAATATCTGGCGCAACAACAGCGCTGTAAGCCTGCATGAAAGTGCTAGAGAGCCCATAAAGCTGGCTGCCGGACTGGTCGAAGAAGCAGCGATCAACGAGGAAGCGGTCTATGGCATCAACACGGGGTTCGGCAAGCTTGCCACGGTCAAAATCCCACCTGAAGAAACAGCAGCCTTGCAGCGCAATCTGATCCTCTCCCATTGTTGCGGGGTTGGTGAAATTCTGGACATTCCCACCACACGCCTGATGATGGTGCTGAAACTGTTGTCTATTGGCAGAGGTGCGTCTGGCATTCGTCTTGAAACGGTGGATTTACTCGAAAACCTGCTGAAACATGGGGTCACACCTGTGGTCCCGGATCAGGGCTCCGTGGGTGCTTCCGGTGATCTTGCTCCTTTGGCACATATGGCAGCCACACTGCTTGGCGAAGGTGAAGCCTGGTTTGATGGTCAGCGTATGGCTTCAACCGAAGCCTTGAAACGGGCTGGACTGGCACCTATTGAACTTGGGCCCAAGGAAGGGCTTGGCCTGATTAACGGCACGCAATTTTCAACCGCATGCGCCCTTACCGGTTTGTTTGATGCTTGGCGCAACGCGTCTGCCTGCATTGTGAGTGCAAGCCTATCAACCGATGCAATCATGGGCTCCACTGCGCCGCTGGTTGCCGAAATTCACTCACTGCGTGGGCATCCGGGACAAATTGCCGTGGCCGAGAAGATGCGGGAGATCATGGCAGGTTCAGAAATCCGCGAAAGCCACCGCGAAGGTGATACACGGGTTCAGGACCCCTATTGTATCCGCTGTCATCCGCAGGTGGCCGGTGCGGCGATGGATTTGCTTCATTATGCCGGGCGGACGCTTGAAATTGAGGCTAATGCGGTCACTGACAATCCACTTGTGCTGGTGGACGAGCAAAGAATAGTCTCCGGCGGTAATTTTCATGCTGAACCTGTTGCCTTTGCAGCTGATCAGATTGCGCTTGCAATTGCGGAGATTGGTGCCATTTCCCAACGCCGTGTGGCGCTGATGGTAGATCCCACACTTTCCTTTGATTTGCCACCGTTCCTCACTCCTGATCCGGGCCTTCATTCCGGCCTGATGATCGCGGAAGTCACTACCGCTGCACTAATGAGCGAGAACAAGCATCTGGCAAACCCCTGCTCTACGGATTCAACCCCCACCTCTGCCAATCAGGAAGACCACGTTTCCATGGCAGCGCACGGGGCAAGGCGATTGCGGAAGATGAACCTCAATTTGAACCATATCATCGGTGTGGAAATGATGTGTGCCGCGCAAGGTGTGGAATTCAGGGCACCTTTGAAAACCAGCGAAACCTTGCAATCCGTCTTGTCTGAATTCAGGGGGATGGTTCCATCGCTCAAGGAAGATCGCTTCATGTCTGGTGATATTGCGACAGCTGCCGAATTAGTGAGCAATGGTGCGTTGACCCAAACAGCCGATCTCTCCGGCTATGTTACCGGGGGTTTGAAATGACACCGGTTGAAGTAAAACAAGGGAACAGCCCAATCGTTCTCGGTCTGCCGCACACCGGAACTTTTGTGCCGGACGATATCCTAGAGAACCTCAATGAACGGGGCAAAATTCTCGCTGATACTGACTGGCATGTGCATCAGCTTTATGATGGGTTGCTTGGCGATGCAACAACCGTCAGAGCCACGTTCCATCGATACGTTATTGATGCCAATCGCAGTCCAGAAGATGAAAGCCTTTATCCCGGACAAAACACGACCGGGCTCGTTCCCACGACAGATTTTGACGGGGAGCCAATCTGGATTGAAAATCCTTTCTTGGAAGAAATTCAGGACAGACTTCAAACCTATCATCGTCCCTATCATGAAGCGCTGCGGTCCGAGCTAAACCGGGTGTACGCAAGTCATGGCATTGCAATCTTGTATGACTGCCATTCCATCCGTTCAAACATTCCGTTTTTGTTTGAGGGCACCCTGCCCGATTTTAACATCGGGACAGATAACGGTAAGACCTGCGCCGCAGAAATCGAGACGTGCGTGACTGAAATTTGCGCAAACGCGGAAGGTTATACCAGCATCAATAATGGCCGCTTCAAAGGTGGCTGGACCACACGTCACTATGGCAAGCCGGAAAACGGA
>CAWUJF010000031.1:0-13079 GCA_963922405.1 uncultured Hyphomicrobiales bacterium
GGGATGAGAAACTTCAACTCACCCAAGACTTGATGGTCATCTGCATTCGCAATTACGTTTGAACCGCACACGAGGGCACTCGCGGCAAGCACCACTTTTAAAAATTTTAACATGATATCCTCCCAAGGACTGGCATTTTAATACTGCGCACATCCCCTGACCTTGATTCATATCTTATGGTTTTGGTTGAGACAAGTGAAGGACATGAACAGGGTCATAACATGTGAAGACCTGAGGGCTTGAAGATGTATACTTTGCTTTGCCACTTTTCAGCACTTCTCCGAGGCTAAGTCACATAGCTCACACGGTGACCCTCCAGCAAGGTGGGCGGTTCAAGCTTCCTGGCAAGATTGTGGATCACAGAATCCGGCACTGATCTGCTCCGATTTTTATTTTGCTTCAGTAAGGTTGTTGGTGACACCTCCAGATAAACGATGTGTATCCGGGCATTATAATCACGCAGCAATCTCAGAACCTTTCCGCGCGTCGATTTCGTCACATTCGTTGCGTTCCAGACGAAGTCCTGTTTATCACGCAATTGCTCTTTGGCGCGTTCGTAAGTAGCCTGTATGACCTTGCCTTGATTTGCCGTCGGCTTAATACCCATTTCCTCGCGAATTTCATCCATGCTCACAACCGGCAGATCCTGTAGATAGTTCGATATCCAGGTATCCTTTCCAGTCCCGGGAAGTGCTGACATCACCGTCACTTCGCATCGGAAATCTTCATGCGCCTTGTAATACGGATCCCGGTCTTCCTTCTCAATGAAGGCAATACGGCTTTCATCATTCGCGAACTCAAACGGCTTTTTGAGACAATCCACTTCTTCGAATGTGGCTCGTGCCAGCTCCACATTCTCCAGAATTTGCCTCTGATCCTCACAAATTCTTCCGATCGCATCAGCAGTGGCATGCAGGCAAAGAAAATCTGGTCGGCACTGCCACGAGGTCTCAATCGCGAGACGCGCTGGATCTGGCCGCTCAATTAACCAGAATGGCAATTGATGACTTGCGATCAAACCGCATATTTTTTCGCGCCAGGCAAAAGGAGCTTCGGCATACCAAAGCAACTCTCGGGTAATAGCCGCACCAACGCGCGAATGACCCCGAGAAGTAATTCGACCATCTTCTTCGTGCACTGTTGTGGCCGGTTTTCCGATGTCATGAAGACACGCAGTCCAAAATAACATTGCTCTGTCATCATCATTGAGCGTACGCCATTGCGGGTCTGAAACTAAAGCTTCAACAACCATACGGGTATGCGTCCCCACATCACCTTCCGCGTGATAAATGCTGTCTTGCGGACACTCATCAAGCATTAGAAACGCCGGAGACAACGCCCAGATTTCATCCCAATTGATCTTCCAATGAGGTTGTTTCGGAACCAACGACAATAACTCGGCGTAAGAATGAGAAAAGGAATTAGTGTTCATCATACGCACCTGAAAGACCTAGTTTTGGCGCAAAAATATCCACCTCATCCATCAGACTGTTTGGAAGAATTGGACGATCCTGCCAGTGCCCTTCAGAAGATTCGAT
The DNA here is from genome assembly GCA_963922405.1 of uncultured Hyphomicrobiales bacterium. Lineage (GTDB taxonomy): Bacteria > Pseudomonadota > Alphaproteobacteria > Rhizobiales > Rhizobiaceae > JAALLB01. Next base: position 1,539 of record CAWUJF010000031.1, read on the forward strand.
TGCCTGTAGAAAATCACCGCGAACATATTTGAACCGGTCTTTGACCACGCCATTGGCCTCTTGTTTGAGGTATAATCCTTCTGCCAGATCGCTATTTTCTGTCTGCTTTTCAACAAAGTCAGCCCGACTTCCTGATTGTTCCGCTGCAGATAACAGTGTTTCGCGCCAGGAGGATGATTTATATAGCGATGGTTTTACAAGCGCCTCCACCTGTTGAAGAGAGTTGACCTCGCCCTCATACACTACCGGCACCGGCATAACAGGCAAGCCGTTGAGCAACTTACGTCTCGCGTCGGTCGAAAGAAATACACTTTCATCCCGGTCGTAAATGTCAAACTCCATAAAGTAATGGGGCAATCGATCGTAAAAAACCGTATGTTTGGCGTATAGCCATTCCCCATACATCACAAACCGTGAACCCAGCACCTCATGAAACGCTGAAGCGTGAACATTCGACCATGTCTTGAGAAGGTTGAAGTGTCTTTCCCGGTGCCCGCCTGTCAGGTAATGACCTCGACTCTGCAACAGCAGCTGGCCGTTCTCATCAAAAGATATCCCACAATTGGCGCCATCGACTTTTTCTTCGATAACGAGATGCGCTCCCTTCAGTTCCGATATCTTCTTATCGTCGGGAGTATCGCCCTTTTGCAGACGTGAGCCTTCTATGTGGCGCGTACGTGGGTATTTTAATAAAGACATTTTTTAACAACATAGAATATTCGTTCTTAAAGGCGCGCCAATAGGTAAGTGAGTAACAACAGACAGGTGTTGCTGGGCTTATCTAGTCTGAAAATGAAAAAGAAGCCACAGGAAAATTGCCTGGTTCTTCTCCCAAGACATCTATTCGTCAGAATTTCATCGCTCAAACGTGTCAGGCAGATTTCAAATTTCCGCCAATAATCACGGGTATGATAACCCTTAATCAACACGAATCACGGTTAGGCAATGATCATGAAAGCACCTATTCTAATAGCAATTGTAGTTTCAGCACTGCTTGTGGTGGCCAGCGCAGCCTGGGCAAATGAGGATGGTTTTTTTGAAGGCCCTGACCCGGTTGAAGGCGTTGTTGAGGGAACCGGCAAGGTCGGCACCGGCGTTGTCGAAGGTGTTGACGAAACCGGTGAAGGTTTCAACAAAGGCAAACGTGCCTACAAGAAAGAGTCCAAAAAAGGCGCTGGCGGCGTGGTGGTCGGAACAGCAAAAGGCGTGGGCCACACGGCTGTAGGCGCTGCCAAAGGCACGGTGAAAGTGGGCAAAGGCATTGTCAAAGGCGCCGGGTGCGTCATTACTTTGGGTTCCCGCTGCTAATCAGAACCCTGGATATATCTTGGAATAACGCCGAGTTATCAATGCGTTGCTAACCAAAATTAGAATACCATCATTGAAATTTATATTTTCTTTCAGGTTTCGTCGTACCTTTGACCAATCTGCCTAACTCCAATTGAGCTTGTGGCAGTTATTTAAACAGCTGGGCGAGGAGCTGTCACATGCGTTTTGAAGACAATATTCTGAAAGATTTCCAACCCCGATTCGATGACTATTTCAAAGACCTGGACCGGTATGCCGAAAAGGTTTTCGATCTGATAGAAGCCAAACAGATACCCATTCGAAGCGGAAAATCAATCTTCACTTCCGGTTACTACAACAAGGGTCGTGACTGGCTCATCGAATACTACATCAATGAAGCGCAATATCCGGGTCTGGAAGGTGCAATCCTTTCAAATATCGACAGTCATCAAAGCGCGGAGATTGAAGGCTATCAGCGCGATGCGGTAGATAAGCTCGCTGCAGCAGGCCAGGTTTCCCGCGGCGCCCGCATTTGGCGACGCCATGTGGCAAGTCATGTGGGCACCTTCTGGACATATCGAGATGCACAGGACCGTTTTGAAAAGCGCCAGAAGCTCTCACCGGAAAAGCGCGAAGCACAAAGCGAACGCCAGAAAGACATGGCCAATTGGGACCAGCGCATGGCTAACGATGTTCCGAAATACAAATCGAGCACATTGGACGCCATTGCAGCCTATCGAAAGTGGCTCGCCAAATGGGGTGAACCGGATCGCGACGCAGACCAGCTGAAAATCTGGGAAACGGAAGTTCAGGAAGAACAGCGCGCCAAATTATCACCGCCTGACAAGACACCCATGGATGAAGATTTATTCTGGTCCATCATTGAAGTGAGCGGAGAGCCTCAAAGCCCCGAAACACTGATGGCCATTGAGGCACGCCTTACTGACTTCACGCCCAAGGCAATTCGTGACTTCAGGAAAATGCTGCTTGCCCGCCTGTCAGAAGCGTATCGAAGTGACGTGTGGGCGCTTGCCTATTTGTTGATGAACGGCGCATCGGACGATGCATTCGAGGCGTTCCGCTGCTGGCTTGTCCTGTGCGGCAAGGATGTATTTCACTCGACGCTCGCCGACCCGGACGCGTTTGATGTGAACATGCTTGCAGGTGGAGGCTGCGAATTTGCCCTCGATTTGCTCGGGCTTCCCGAAGCTGCATTCAACCGGCGTTCAAAGTCACCGATGCAGATCGCCAGACCCAAGGCTGAAAAGCTGGAAGGCCCGGATTTGGACGAGAGCGAGTTTGCCGGTCACCTACCCCGCATAGCCGAATTAACCGGGCATAATTCCTAAAGCAGATAAACATCTGAAATCGTTGTACTCCGCGTTTTTCCACGTCGACTTATTGCTCAATATTGCACAATGACTATATGAAGTGCATAAGGGCTTCGAATTAATTGAAAGCAATTAAATGACTCTGCTGATTCTTTTTGTCGTTTTGGCCATAGGGGTTTCCTTCCTCTGTTCCATCCTCGAAGCCGTCCTTTTATCCATCACCCCCTCATACGTTGAAGCTGCGGAAACCGAGCGCCCGAAATTCGCGCAGAAGCTACGCGATTTGCGCGGTGACATTGAACGCCCACTGGCTGCGATTTTGTCCCTCAACACCATCGCCCACACGGTGGGTGCAACCGGAGCGGGTGCGCAGGCTGGTGTGGTCTTCGATGATTTTGGCGTGGGCGTCTTCTCCGCCATCCTGACACTGGGCATTCTTGTCCTCTCAGAGATCATTCCTAAAACCCTCGGCGCCACCTATTGGAGAGGCCTTGCGCCCTTCACGGTAAGAGTTTTGCCCTGGCTGATCCTGGCACAATTGCCACTGGTCTGGATGAGCCAGCTCCTCACAAAACTCCTGAAATCAGATAAGTCAGAAGGCGAAATTTCCCGCGAGGAAATCGCAGCCCTTACCTCCGCTGGCCAAAGAGAAGGTGTGATCGAGGAAGACGAAACCCGCATTGTCACCAACCTCTTTCAATTGCCACAAATCAAGGCGCAGGAGGTGATGACCCCTCGCACCGTGATCGAACATATCGCGGCGGATGCAACGGTTGGTTCTGTCGTTCAGGGCCGGGACTCATTCGCCTACTCCCGTCTCATAGTGGTGGGTGAATCCATCGACGACGTGAAAGGCTTCGTCTTGACTCGTGACCTTTTAATGGCCGCGCTCAACAGTGAGAAGAAACGCCCGGTCAGCGACTTTCTGCGTGAAATGCCGCATGTGGGTGAAGAAATGGACCTGGATGCCATCCTTGATCTACTCCTCGACAAGGATGCTCATATCGCGGTGGTGGATGATGACTATGGCGGGACTGCCGGTCTTGTCACCATGGAAGATGTGATCGAAACCCTGCTCGGTAGCGAAATTATGGACGAACATGACGAAGTGGCTGATCTACGAAAAGCCGCCCGTACCCTCGCTATCAAACGCCGCAAGGAAAACAAGGAAGCTAAGGGGAAATAGGGTTGATTTGGTCTCACAAGTTCCCCACGCTTCGCGCATGAGTTATTGCACATAGGAAACCTGGATAGTGACTGCTGACTTGATTTCAAAATATGCAGCGGCTGCAAGGAAGCACGGTGAAGGGACTAGAACCGGTGATTATAAACTGGCAAACCGTTCATACAATACCTTGATGACTTTGCTTAAAGAAATATCGAGAAAATCAGCAGACAACCTACTACTAACGTTGTTCGATAATGAAGATGTATGGGTTCAAATTTGGGCTGCGGCTCACAGTCTTGAAACTTTTGAAAAACAAGCGCGCGCAAAGCTTCAATCAATTGCTGAATCAGCAATTCCTCTTGCAGGCACGAACGCGAAGTACACATTAATAGAATGGGATAAAGGCAACATCAAATTTCGCGAATAAGCCTAACAAATCTCAGCACCCCAACATATTCCCGATCACTTTCAGCACCGCTTCCGGTTGTTCCTGTTGAACCCAGTGCCCTGCATTTTCGATCAAATGCGTTCCGCGATAGTCGAGTGAGGCTTGTGTCTCCATCGCCTCTAGCGCGCCGGGAACCTGGTGGATACCCCAGTCCTGCGCCCCGCCCACGAAAGCAAGCGGTGCCTGTATCTTGCGACCCTGAAAAGCAGCGAGCGCAATCTTCTCTTCATCACTTGTGGATCGGCGATACCAATTCAATCCGCCCTGAAGACCTGCGCGTTCAAACTCTTCTGCATAGATTTTGAGTTCGCTCACCTCCAGCCACTCACAGGCTTCAGCTTCATCCTCGTTGGGTGCCATGGCAAGTGCGGTTTCAGCCATCCCCACTTCAAGATCCATAATGTAATAGCGCGGCATCTGAGCCAGTTCTTCAGCGCTCCAGCTGGTGAGTGGATGAGGATGATTGTCCGCCCAGTCAGCGCTCTTGCAATGGAAGTAAGCTCGAAGGAACCATTGAAATCCACCGGGTGAATTGAGCATGTCTGCTTCCGCACCCCGCTCCCCATAATACCACTGATAGTGCTTACGCGGCGGCGACAGTTTTGCCATCTCCGCATGGATATGAGGTGCATCTGCTGCTGGAATTTCAGGCGGCCCGGCAAAGGGAGCGCTCATCAAAATGACGCGCTTGAAAATTTCCGGATGAAGCAGTGCACTCCACGCTGCAACGGGTGAACCAAAGTCATGACCCACAAGCAAAGCCACTTCTCTATGACCCAGCGCTTTCACCAGCCCAACCATATCATCGCTCAAATTGACCATGCCGAATTCGGAAAGTTCCACGTCATAGCCGCTCGCATGTCCGGTTGTCCTGCCATAACCCCTTTGATCGGGTGCCACCACGTGAAAGCCAAGCTCGGCAATGGGACCAATGAGCCGGCGCCAGCTATAGGCAAGTTCTGGAAAACCGTGAAGCAGCAGAACCAATGGGGCGTCACGAGAACCCGCTTCAAGTAAATGAACGGTCAGCCCGTTTCCATTATCGAGCCTCCGTGAGGTCACGCCCTCAGGCAAACCATGCATCTGAGCATCCCCACCCAAATCGCTTATTCAGGCATGGTGAAATAAACAAAGCTCATCTTGTTTCCATCAAGATCACGGGCATAGGCACCGAAAAAGTCCGGGCCATACATGGGGCGGGGACCGGGCGCACCTTCATCCACAGCACCTTGCGACAGCGCCATTTCATGCGCTGCCTTCACCTCTTCCTCGCTCTCGCAAAGCAGGCCCACCATATTGCCATTGCCGGCTGTCGCCGTTCCCTGATCATAGGGATTTGCCACCCAGATCCTGCCGCCACCGCGCATTTCATAACAGAACGCATGTGGCATATATTCGGCCACCATTTTGCCGCCGATAACCGGCATCACCGCATCATAAAAGACACGCGCTTTTGCCACATCGTTGGAACCAAGCATTACATAATTGAGGGACATGGGCAGATCTCCTGAGCGAAAAGGGAAACACGCTTCAATTGAAGATCAAATTGGCGCTTTCTTCAATACTTCTTTTCATTCGGCTCTCCGGGCGAACGCCAATTTGAGGTTACATTTCAAGAACAAATCCACAATTCAGCACAGTCAGCTGAATTTGTACTTTTCCCCAAATATAGCGGAAATTTTGTCGCAGAATGCAAAAACTGATCCAAATTTTCTCAATTTTAGACCATTTCAAGCCAATTCGCCTTGGTTCTTGTGGATTTTTTTAATTTCTGTCAGGGTGGCCAATGGGATAAGGGGAAACCAAAAGCTGTCAAAACAAACAGGAGAGGGTTTGGGAGATGGAGTTTCTTGAAAGTGCCTTCGGATTAATAGGTGATCTAACCTGGGGGTGGGCACTGATCCCGTTCCTTGTGATTTTCGGGCTGTTTTTGACCATAGCCACAAATTTCGTTCAGTTCAGATATTTCAAACGAATGTTCCGGGTGTTGTCAGGCGACAACCAGTCAAATGACCCGAACAATATTTCCGCACGTGAGGCTTTGTTTGTCTCTGTCGGTGGCCGTGTGGGAGGCGGCAATATTGCCGGTGTTGCAGTTGCTATCACACTGGGCGGTCCCGGTGCGGTCTTCTGGATGTGGATGATCGCGCTTGTCGGCATGGCCACCAGTCTGGTTGAATGTACACTGGCGCAAGTTTTCAAGCGGAAGCAGGAAGATGGTTCCTACCGTGGCGGCCCTGCTCGCATGATCATGTATGGCTTGGGCAAAGAGTTCAAATGGCTGGCTATTTTATACGCGATCTGTCTGATCGCAGCCTTCGGTATCGGCTTCCCCGCATTCCAGGGAAACACGGTCGCAGGTGCGGCTGAAAACTCCTTCGGTTTAAGCCGCTTTATCACTGGTGCAGCACTGACTGTGGGAACCGGATTTATCGTCTTCGGCGGCATCCAGCGGATTGCCAAGGCGTCCGACATCATCGTTCCGGTGATGGCTCTGGGATATATTCTCATGGCACTCATCGTCATCGTTGTTAACATCACTGAAATCCCGGCCGTCTTCATGTTGATTGTGAAAAACGCTTTCGGATTTGAAGAAGCCGTTGGCGGCGGCATGGGTGCCGCAATCACCCAAGGGTTACGCCGCGGTCTGTTTTCGAACGAAGCAGGACTTGGTTCTGCTCCAAACGTGGCGGCAGCAGCGGATGTGAAACACCCGGTCAGTCAGGGTATTACACAGTCCTTCTCTGTCTTTATTGATACGATCCTGATCTGTAGCTGTACAGCTTTTGTCATTCTCATGAGTGATGTGTATCAGCCGGGCGCAGACATCGATGGCGTTGTACTTACCCAGAACGCTTTGGTGTCACACCTGGGAGCATGGACGCAGTACTTCCTGACCATAGCCGTTCTGTTGTTTGCATTCTCATCGATCATCTATAATTACTACCTCGGTGAAAATGCCTTGTCGTTCATGATAAAAGCCCCATCCGCTTTACTCATCTTCAAGTTTGTACTGATGGCGATTGTGTTCCTGGGAGCGGTGGCACCAGGTGCGACCTCCGTCTTCTTCTTCTCAGATCCGATGATGGGTGTGTTGGCACTGGTGAACCTGCTCGCGCTGATGATGCTGTTCCCGATCCTTCGCAGGGTCTTGAAAGACTTTGATGATCAACGCAAGGCAGGCGTGGCGCGTCCGGTATTCAATCCGGAGCAGTTCCCGGATCTGGATGTGGATCATTCAGCCTGGCATCACAAGGATCCGGCTTAGACTGTTTGCTAACACAAGCAGGCTTTGGGCTTGTTGGTTACTGACCTTTGATCAGCCGCTTGGCATGATCAGAGGTCACTTCTCCCGAAGTTGCCATCGCCTTGGCAACCCGGTCAATCTCCTCACCCGTTGCACCCGCAGCGATGGCTAGATTGCGCGCATGAAGCGCCATATGTCCCCGCTGAATGCCTTCGGTCGCAAGTGCTCTGAGTGCAGCCATATTCTGGGCAAGGCCGACAGATGCCGCAACTTCCGCCAGTTCCGTCGCACTCTCCACACCAAGTAGTGCGAGTGCTGCTTGCGCGGTCGGATGCGTTTTCGTTGCACCCCCCACAAGGCCAAGCGCCATGGGAATTTCCAGAACGCCTACCAGCTGCCCTTGTCCGCCCCGCTCCCAGCGCGTCAGCGTTGTGTAACGACCCGAACGCGCTGCCCAGGCATGGGCTCCCGCTTCAATCGCGCGCCAGTCATTTCCCGTTGCAACAACGATTGGATCAATACCGTTCATGATCCCCTTATTGTGCGTGGTTGCACGGTATGGGTCCACTTCCGCAAGCGCACAGGCCTCGATGATACCGGTCACCATATCCTCTCCGGACACCTGATCCGTCTTGAGCGTGTCAGAAGCAATTTCTACACGCGCTCTGGCGAGGCGCCGGTCTGCAAGGTTTGACAAAATACGCAAGCACGAACGCCCGCCTGCAATTTCTGCAACACGAGGGGCGCAAGCCTCCGCCATGGTGTTGACCGCATTGGCGCCCATGGCATCACGCACATCAACAAGCAGATGCGCCACAACCATTGGCCCCACAGCGGAGGTCTCAAACACATGCACCTCCACATCCTGGCACCCGCCGCCAATTTCAACGAGCACCTGGTCCCGCTCATTGGCGAGGTTGATCAATTCGTCACGCGCGGCCAAAATCCGGTCGCGGGCACCATAGGGATCGGACACATCAAGGATCTGGATTTGAGCCCGCATGATCGGCCGCGTGCTAGAAGCAAAGAAGCCTCCATTATCGCGCGCGATCTTCGCCATGAACGAAGCAGCCGCAACCACTGATGGCTCCTCAACCGCCATGGGGATCAGATATTCCCGGCCATTGATCAGAAAATTCGTGGCAACCCCAAGAGGTAACTCAAACGAACCGATGACGTTTTCGATCATGCCATCGGCTGTGGTTTCAGGCAGCACCGCCTGAGAAGATAACTGATCGCGCTGTGCATCCGAAAGTTGTGCAGCGTCCGCTGTTTTCCTCAGTCGATCAGGCGGAGACATACCGCGAAGCCCCTCAAGGCGTGAAGTCTTAAGCATTTGAGTTTCCTGATGATACGGTTCTTTTCAAGGCGTCATTATAGAGTGCCCCAAAGCAAAGGGAACAGCTTGAAGACTGCATCACCAAACAACTTTGATCATTCACTAACTGACCAGGCAACTGATGATTCATTTTCGGGTGGCTTACGCTTCAAGTTGAACAAGACCAGGAAAACGGTCTTTTGCAACCGCATTTATGATACTTGCAAATTTGACGAACCCTTTATGACTGCCGGTCGATTTTCGCCAGACCAGACCGATTGAACGGGCCAGACGACCCGTTCTGTAGGGAACGATTGCCACATCACCATCTGCTTCGGAAATCTCAGAGTTTGCATACAATGCGGGCAGAAATGTAATGCCCATATTCATTGCTACCATCTGTCTTAAGGTATCAAGACTGGTTCCTTCATAATCCTGCCTGAGGTTTGCATTCACCTCTTGAGCCAAATCTGAAATTTGCGTGTGTAGCGTATACCGGTTTGACAATGCGAGAATATTCTCTCCGGATAAATCATTATCCTTTGCCTGGGATTTACCTGCCAGTTTATGATCCAGTGCCACTGCCAAACGTAACGGTTCACGGAACAGTCTTGTTACCACAACATCAGAGGAATTAACCGGCAATTGCGTGAGGATCAGATCATGTCGACCTGCCAACAGATCATCAATCAGGTCCCGCGGTGCACCATCCCGAATAATCAACCTGAGTGTGGGATAAAGTTCGTGTAGTTGTTTTACCACATTTGGAAGAAGATAAGGCCCAAGAGTAGGGGATGCGCCAAGTCGAATTGTGCCCGCAAGACCGGTCTTCATTTGTTCCGAAATTTCAGTTAGCGCGGTAACTTCAGATAGAATGCGTTGAGTTCTTTCAAGCACTTCCCGCCCCTCAGGCGTTAGTAAAGCACCGGCTTTTCCGCGCTCTACCAATGGCAAACGCAAAGCTTCTTCAAGGTTCGCAATTTGTAAGCTCAAGGAAGGTTGACTGATACCAATTCGCTCAGCCGCTTTTCGATAATGTCCCAGTTCAGCAAGGGATGAAAAATATTGTAACTGCTTAAAGGTAATCTGTGCTTTCAAAGTTGATAATCCTTTTAAGACTTATGATTTCCCGTACTCAACCATATATTTGATTGATAGAAAAATCCTATCAGATTTTCCAGTTTTATCTAATTGAATTTAACCCACACGCTTTCCATTTGAGGGTCACAACAGCAAACGATTGGAGACCCAAATGAGTTTTGACATGCTTTTAAATCAATTTATCGGTGGCGGACAAACCGCAGACTCCGGACAGAATGCAGGCCAAAGCGCCAATAGCGGTTTAACATCATCGATTCCAACAGGTCTTATCGGTGGCCTTGCCGCCGGCGGCCTTATGGGTGCAATTGCCGGTAACAAGAAATTCCGGAAATCTGCAACAAAAGTGGCAGGTGGCGTTGCCGGTCTTGGCGGTGCTGCACTGTTGGGTGTCTTCGCGCACAAAGCATACCGCAATTGGCAAACAGGGCGCCAACAGGTCGGAACAGATCAACCCAATGAGCCACAAATAGACAGTTCAAGGTTCGATCCTGATACTATTCATTCCACTGATGGTCAGCCTTTCAAGCTAACACTGGTAAAAGCCATGATTGCTGCTTCCTATGCGGATGGTCATATTGACCCGGTAGAGCACGGAAAGATTTTCGATGCACTGGATCAACTGGACATGGATGCCAATGAAAAGGCGGTGTTCTTTGACCTTCTCAGAAACCCTCCTTCTGTTGAGGAAACTGCCTCCCTAGCAAACGGGCTGGAACAGGCATCCGAAATTTATCTCATGTCACGCATGGCGATTGATCCGGATCACCCAAGTGAACGCGCTTACCTGAACGACCTTGCAACATTGATGCACTTGCCTGATGGCCTTGTGGAGCATCTTGAAGGGCAAATCATTCAGGAAGCCGCTAACGCCGCATAAAAATACAGGGCACGCATGAAGACATGAACTCTCAGGAGAGCATGTCATGCATGCCTGTATCCACAGTCTGAGCGCAACAAACTTAGCTGATAACAAACCTATTAGGAGACAAACATGAAAATCGTAACTCTTGCATCCGCCATCGTAGTAGCTGCTGGTCTTTCAACTGCAGCGCACGCAAACAATATTATTGAAAAAGCCGAATCCAAAGGAACTTTCCAGACGCTGCTGACTGCCGCAGAAGCAGCGGGACTTGTTGAGACCCTGAAAGGTGATGGCCCATTCACCATTTTCGCCCCAACTGATGAAGCCTTCTCAGCGCTTCCTGAAGGAAAGGTCGAAAAACTGCTGAAACCTGAAAACAAGGAAGAACTTGCTTCAATTCTCAAATATCATGTCTTGCCAACTCAAGTTCTTTCCACCGATCTGACAGACGGCATGAAAGCCAAGACAGTCAACGGCACCAAAGTGACAATCGATCTTGATAACGGTCCGATGGTCAACGAAGCCAAGATTGTCAGCGCAGACATCAAGGCTGATAATGGTGTTATCCATGCAATCGACAAGGTAATCTTGCCAAACTAATTTCAATGAGTAGAGCGAGTTGCAGAGCTCGCTCTACGTGTTCTCGGCAAGGCGGATGCCTTGGCGAAAAATATTTTTTCAAAAAAACTTATCCCCGCACATTCCGGCCATAGTATTATACGTCCATCGCCTGTTCGTTGAACCCGCCGTGCCTAGCAACCACACAGGGTTTGGTGCAA
>CAWUJF010000032.1:0-13039 GCA_963922405.1 uncultured Hyphomicrobiales bacterium
AAGTGATCAACACCCTTGTCCGGCATAATCTCGTATTGAGTTAGCTTGCGTGTGAGCCAGGCCTTGTCGAGGTCTGTCAGTTCACCGGGAACCGCATCAACACCCAGATCCTGGATTTCGCCACCCACATAGATCGTTCCGTCATACATGGAGTCGCCCAGGTTCTTGCCCGCGTTTCCGCATACAACCATGCGACCGCGCTGCATCATGAAGCCTGAGAAAGCACCTGTATCACCGCCCACGAGGATGGTTCCACCCTTCTGGTCAATGCCGGTACGTGAACCCACTGAGCCTTTACAGACAAGATCACCACCGCGAAGAGCAGCACCAAAAGTGGAGCCAGCGTTTTTTTCTACCACGCAGACACCAGCCATCATGTTTTCACCGAATGACCAGCCAACACGGCCTGAGATGCGCACGTTCGGGCCGTCCAGAAGACCGCAACCGAAATAGCCCAGCGAACCGTTTACGATAAAGTTCATGCGGTTCAGGACGCCCACAATGATTGAGTGTTTCGCACCCGGATTGTTGAGCACAATGGTACCGTGACCGCTGTTGATCAGATCACGAATTTCATTGTTGATCTCTGTGGCTTCCTTGCCTTCGCACTCCACTTCAGCGCGTTTGTTAAAATCCACATCCTTGGCAAACGCATAGGCATAGTTACCCTCGTTTTCCAGTTTGAACATGGTTTTGATGTCACGGCCCTTAAGCGGTTCCGTGTGCATGCCCATTTCATGGGAAGTGCTTACGCCTGCCATACTCTTACCTCCTCATCATAAGGGTCCCAGGTGTCAATCTCGTGTGGCACCACTGCACGGATCGCCACTTCTTCTGAAGCGAGCGCGACCATGTCGTCTGTTTCGTAAAGAACCATTGGCTTGGCTGCCATGGAGTCCTTTGCCATGCCCAACTGGTCTGTGGTTGTGACCAGATATGTGAAGACGCCATCGATCTCGTCGATGGATTTCTTCAAGGTTTCTTCAAGTGAAAACCCTTTTTCCAGGTGCACAGCCACGTAAACAGCAAGAAGCTCTGAGTCACAGTTTGAAACAAACCGCTGACCTTCGCGCTCCAACTGTCTGCGCATCAACCAGTAATTGGTGATCTGACCGTTATGGACCACTGCAATGTCGTTATACGGGTAAGCCCAGTACGGGTGTGCTGAACGGATATCCACGTCTGACTCTGTGGCCATGCGGGTATGACCAATGCCGTGCGTGCCGGTAAAGTCATCCAAACCGTATTGGTCAGACACAACTGTTGCGTCACCCAGATCCTTGATCAGTTCAAGTGCAGAACCGATTGAGAGAATTTCCACATTGTCGATTTCCTCAATACGGTCGGCAACCTGCTTCATGTCACCGCTATACTTGATCTCATAGCGATGAGCGTATTCTGTTGCTTCTTCCTGTTCGTCCACTTCGACGCCCAATTCTTCCAGGATCGCATCGACCTTTGCCTTGCGCTCAGCCATTTCCGCATGGATGCGGCTGCCCTTGCTCAGGTCTTCCTGTTCGGCAACCTTGAAGCGCATGACGAATTCTTCCTCGTCCGGCTTGCCATAAATTGCAAAACCGGTTGAATCCGGACCCCTGTGTTTAAGGGACTGAAGCATGGCGGTCATTTCCTGACCAACATTACTCGAGCCCTTTCTGTGAATGATACCAGCGATACCACACATCTCATTAACTCCTGTTTGTTGTAATAAGGCGGCAGGACGGGATGTTCCCGGCCTGCCAAATTTCGTTTGGAAAGTCCGGCCTTATGGCAGGCATTCCATATACGTTTCATTGTCCCACTCAGTCACAGTTGACATGAAGCGAGCGTATTCGTCGTGTTTGTATTCGTGATAGAGGCGATACATCTCACCCGGCATGCCGCGGCGAACCACCTCACTGTTTTCAAGATGGCCAAGCGCCTCTCCCAATGACATTGGGAGCTTCTTGACGTCTTTACCTTCTTTGATCGCTTCGTAGATATTACGCTCTTCCGGCTCACCTGGATCCAGCTTGTTGTCGATGCCATCATCCATGGCAGCCAACAGGGTTGTACCCATGAGATACGGGTTCACCATGGAGTCTACTGAACGATATTCAAAGCGTCCTGGTGCGGAAACACGCAGACCGGTTGTTCTGTTCTGGAAACCCCAGTCAGCAAATACCGGTGCCCAGAAACCTGTGTCCCACAAGCGGCGATATGAGTTAACGGTCGAACAGCCAACAGCAGTCAGGGCCTGCAGGTGTGTTACCACACCACCAATCGCTTCAAGACCTTCTTTACCCGGCATTTGTGGGTCATCATCATCGGGCATGAAGGTGTTTTCACCACCACGCACATACATGTAGTTGTCCTTCATGCCTGGCAGGTTGTTTTCATCATTACCGGTTGGAACGAAATGATCCTCACCACCACGCCATAGTGACATGTTGTGGTGACAACCGGAAGCTGACACACCCATGAATGGCTTGGTCATGAAGCAGGCAAAGATGCCATGCTCACGCGCCACCTGCGCACAGATTTGACGATAGGTTGTGAGACGGTCAGCGTTGCGGAGCACGTCATCGAACATCCAGTTCAACTCGAGCTGGCCCGGTGCATCCTCGTGGTCACCCTGGATCATGTCCAGACCCATTTTGCGAGCATAACGGATCACCTGCAGTGAAACAGGACGCAGGCTTTCGAACTGATCGATGTGATAGCAATATGGTTTAGAGAAACCGTCTTTTGGCTGACCGTTTTCATCAAACTTCAGCCACATCATTTCCGGCTCAGTACCGATACGCAGCTGACGACCGTGTTTCTTCTGGAAATCGTCGTGCATGCGACGCAGGTTTCCGCGGCAGTCTGCAGTCAAATACGCGCCTGGATCGACTTTTTCCTCACGGTTGCGGAACAGGGTACAATAGAAGCGACCAATTTCCGGTGCCCAAGGCAACTGCATGAATGTTTCCGGCTCAGGGATGCCCACAAGCTCTGCAGCTTCCGGTCCATAACCAAGATAGTTTCCTGCACGGTCGGTGAACAGGTTTACCGTCGCACCATAAACGAGCTGGAAGCCCTTCTTCGCCACGCTTTCCCAATGGTCGGCAGGAATGCCTTTACCCATGATCTTGCCAGTGACTGACACAAATTGCAGATATAGATACTCAATACCAAGTTCGTTGATTTTCTCACGAACCTGTTTGATCTTTTCGTCGCGACCATCAGCCTCGACGAACTTTTCAATATCCATTGCCATAAACAGCTCCCTCCCGGAAATTTACTTTGGTTCTTTTTAATATACCAATAGCCTACCAAATCCATACCAATTTTGACAATAGCTAATTTTCGTTTTATGGTGAAAACAACGGGAAACATCGTCGATTGCTTGGAGACGCAGAGCGGTTTAACGACCAACTGCTAGTGGGATGGATGAGTGCAGTGGTTTTTCCGAATATTTGCAGTTTCGCATTGTCTGGTCGCTGCAATCCACTGAATGTTCACGAAACACTTCACATCGGTAATCGCGGATGGGAGGTAAGCTCTGTGCTTTGCCAAGTTTTCCGTTGATGGTACCATTCTGATCCTCGACATTGGGACGGTAAAGTAATAACAGAATGCAACTGTTTGGAGGAACATAGCCGCTAAAATCCAACAAAATGGAGAGGTTTTATGAATCTAGGTATGGTTTTGGAAGAACCACATAAGACTAGCATGGGTGCGAGGGCGATAAGCCTTAGGCTTCGTCGTGCTATTGAGACGGGAACTTTTTCCGATGGTGATCAATTGCCTACGGAAAGAGAGCTGGCAGAAAATTACTCTGCATCACGCAGCACAATCCGAAATGCACTAGATATGCTGGAAAATGCCGGCCTGCTTGAACGCAAAGTAGGGAGCGGCACCTTTGTTACCTATGACGGCAAAAAAGAAACGGACGTGGTTGATGTAATCGACCAAATAAGCCCAATCCAATTAATTGATGCGCGAATTGGTATTGAAAGGCAGATCACCAGACTGGCTGTCATTCATGCTACACGGCGGGATATGGATGTGATGGGCGGGATCCTCGAACGCATGATTGCCTCTGAAAATGACCGGGACAACTTCTCGCGGCTGGACAGTGATTTTCATCTTCAGTTGGCAAAGAGCACCGGCAATCCGCTGATGGTCCATCTGTATGAGCAGATCAATGAAGTGCGTTCGCACAATCAGTGGACCGCCATGAAGAACCTTATTCTGTCACCGGACCAAATCCGCAAATATAACGACCATCACAAGGAAATCCTGGATGGGCTTTATAACCGGGATACGGCAAGTGCTATTGAAGCGCTTAACCGGCATATGGATCTGGCAAGACAAGATCTGATCGGCGCTGAAGACCGGCTCTAAGATTTTTCCACCAGTTTTTCCAGATCGCTCAGCAGGTTAGCCTCGTTTGCAGGCTTGTCCCATCTTATCCGGTGAATTCTGGGAAATCTGAGCGCGAAACCCGATTTATGGCGGGTGCTGCGATGGGCACTGTCGAAGGCGACTTCAAACACCAGTTCCTTTTTCACTTCCTGAACAGGACCAAATCGCTGGAGCTTGTTCTTACGGATCCAATTGTCGATTTGTTTCAGCTCTTCATCAGTAAATCCGAAATAGGCTTTGCCGATCGGAAGTAACTGGCCTTCCTCATTCCATAGCCCGAAGGTGTAGTCAGAATAAAAGCTTGAGCGTTTGCCATGACCGCGCTGGGCATACATCATCACCGCGTCAAGCAGGTAGGGATCGCATTTCCATTTGTACCAGGCATGTTTTGGCCGTCCTGCCACATAGGTGCTGGCGCGATCCTTGATCATCAGGCCTTCAAGCTTGCCGTTTGATTGTGATGCTTCCTCGCGCAGACGCTTCAAGTCATCGATATTTTGAAATTCAATCCTGTGAGACAGGGAAAATGTGTTTTCATCCTGATCAGCAAGGAGTGTTTCGAGACCCTTGCGTCTTTCGTCCAGAGGCTGGTCACGCAGATTTTCACCATCCAGTTTCAGCAGGTCATATCCACGGAAATGAGCAGGTGCCTCCGCCATCAGTTTTTTGGAAGGCTTTTTCTTGTTGAGCCTTTGCTGCAGATCGTTGAAGGAACCGATTTCACCTTCTTTCGTTACCAGCAGTTCTCCGTCCACCACTGCATCAAAGGTGACTGCTTCGGCAAGATCCGGGAAGGAATGGGAAATGTCATCGCCAGTGCGTGAGAAGATCTTCACATTACCATCGGCTGATGCGATCTGAACGCGGATACCGTCCCACTTCCACTCCGCCACATGAGTCTCCGGTGAAATGCGGTCCAGATCCTTTTCCTCATCAATGGGGTGAGCCAGCATGACCGGTGAAAAGCTGATGGATTTTGAGATATCGGGAATGTCTGTCTTTCCCTCAATCCAGGAAAACAGATCCTCGTATGGGGGTTCAAGCGCATGCCAGAGCTCTTCAATGACTTCCAGTTCCACATCTTTCATGCGGGCGAGCACCCGTTTTACCGATCTGGCTGACATGCCGATGCGCAAGCCACGCGTACCGAGCTTCAACAGGGCCCAACGTTGTGGCGGGGTCATGTTATCCAGCAATTGCACGAGATACTGGCGGATTTCATCCTTCCCGCGTGACTGAAAGTCCGCAATGATTTCGGTGAGGCCAGGCAGCTTGTTGAGAAGCACCGGCTCATCCGACACGGGCCATGCAAGGGCAATGGTTTCTGATAATTCACCCACATAATCATAGGACAGGGCGAACAGTTCCTCATCCATGCGTTCAGTTATGAGGTTTCTGGACAGATTGCGTTTGAAGAGAGCAAAGCTCAGCGTACCGGCAATGGCAGCAAGGGCCCAACCGCGATCAGGGTCCGGTGTGCGTTCGAAATAGGCGGTGAGGATACGTTCCTTTGCGAGCGTTGAATTGGTGAAGTAAAGATCGTCTAGCAGTTGGGCGAAGGCTTCCATCAATCCCCCTCCTCTTCCCGGCCGATGAGTTCCAGCGCCTTTGCATCAATGCCATTGGCGCGCAAGGCGTGCTGGAGAGCTTCCACACGGCCATGGGTGATCCAGACTTCTTTCGCGCCTGTGTCATAGACGGTTTTCAGCAAATCCTCCCAGTCAGCATGGTCAGAAACGATCAAGCCCATCTCCACCCTTCTCTGACGGGCGCGGGCTCTGATTTGCATCCAACCCGATGCCATGATGGGAAGAGCATCCGGCATGGAACGGCTCCAGCGATCTGCCAGAGCTGATGGTGGGCACAACACCACATGGCCCCGCAGCGCTTCGCGCTCTGCAGGCGCGAGATCACCTACGGCGACCCAATCACCAAAGTCCATTCCGAATTGTTGGTAGAGTTCTGTGAGCTTCACAAGCGCACCATGGAGGTAGAATGGACGATCATATCCCGCTTGGCGTAAAGCCAGTAGCATGCGCTGACATTTGCCCAGTGCGTAAACGCCGAGCAGGTGCGTGCGATCGGGAAAGGTTTCGAGAGAACGGATAAGCTTGGCCACTTCATCTTCAAGCGGAGGATGAGAGAACACCGGAAGCGCGAAGGTTGCCTCGGTGACGAATACATCGGTCGGCACCACTTCAAACGGTTCGCAGGTGGGGTCTTCGTGGCGCTTGTAGTCACCAGAGACCACCACACGCTGACCGTTGCACTCCAGAACCACCTGGGCGCTCCCGAGTATGTGCCCGGCAGGGGCAAGCCAGCATTTCACATCCGGCGTTAGCATGATTTCATCATGATAGCCGCAATCTGTCACCGTTTGCGGAGCATCATCAGGATAGCGTGTCTTCATGATCGCAATCGTCTCACGGGTTGCGATCAGGCTTTGATGACCCGAGCGGGCGTGATCAGCATGACCATGGGTGACAATCGCCTTGGGCACAGCCACATGGGGATCGATATAGGTGTCAGCTGGTTTGCAGTAGAGCCCCTGCGGCCTTACTTCCATCCAGTCCTGCGGTGTGGCCATGTTGAATTCTCAAAAGTTCCTACTTCTTAGTCAACAATATAGCTCACAAACGCTAATCTGAAACTGCCGCACAAAAGAAAACCCCCTCAGGATGAGGGGGTTTTGAACATCTACTCTGTAGCCGGGTTAAATCGCCAGATATTCGTGGCGGAGGTCTTCATTATCCAGAACCTCCTTGGCGGTTCCATCATAGACCACCTGACCGGTATCGAGGATCACAGCCTTGTCCGCAAGATTAAGCGCAGCCACAGCGTTTTGCTCCACGATGATGGTGGTCATGCCCTCTTCCCTGATGAGTTGAAGGGTCTTTTCAATCTCCTGAACAATAACCGGAGCCAGGCCCTCATAGGGTTCATCGAGCAGCAGGAGTTTCACGTCGCGCGCCAGTGCACGGCCGATTGCCAGCATTTGCTGCTCACCGCCAGAAAGGGTTGTACCCTCCTGCTTGCGGCGCTCACCCAATCTTGGGAACAGACCGTAGATCCGGTCCAGTGACCAGCCGACGGGCTCAGCAATCTGGGCCAGTTTCAGGTTTTCCTCAACGGTCAGTCCCTGAATAATTCTACGGTCTTCCGGAACCAGTCCAACGCCTGATTTCGCGGCCTCATAACTAGCCATGTCATGAAGTGCTTCACCATCCAGCGTGATGTTACCCCTAGTCACAACAGGATCATCAAGGCGAGCGATACTTCTCAGCGTGGATGTTTTGCCCGCACCGTTTCTTCCGAGCAAGGCCATGATCTGACCCTCACCCAGGCTCATGCTCACGCCCTGAACAATATAACTTTCACCATAATATGCGTGAATGTCGTCTGCATGGAAATACTCGGCCGATGCAGTTTGCGAATTTGTTTCCGCCTCGCTCATTAATGTGCGCTCCCCAGATAGGCTTCCTGAACTTTAGGATTACCTTTGATGTTTTCCGGCTTGTCTTCCACAATTACAGTCCCCTGTGCAAGTACCGATATTTTTTCTGCAAGTGAGAAAACCACGTGCATGTCATGTTCAATGATTGCCATGGTTATGCCACGGGCCGCCTGGATTTCCTTCAACAGATCGATGGTGTTATTGGTATCGGCTCTGGCCATTCCAGCGGTAGGTTCATCCAGCAATAGCAGCTTTGGATCTTGTGCCAGGCACATGGCCATTTCCAAACGCCGCTTGTCACCGCGAGACAGAGAAGCAGCATTCTCATCACGTTTGTCGATCATGTTCACATCGATCAACATTTGCTCGGCTTTTTCCTGAATGTCAGTCTGCGAAGTGACGCTGCCAATAGCGTTCATCTCAAACGATCCGTCACGCTTTGCAAAGCATGGGATCATGACGTTCTCAAACACAGTGAGATCAGTAAAAATCTCCGGTGTCTGGAAAACCCGGCTTACACCAAGCTGGTTGATTTCATGGGGTTTGATGCCAAGTAATGATTGCCCATCAAACATTACAGTTCCTGTATCAGGAATTAACTTGCCAATGAAACAGTTCAGCAGTGTGGATTTACCCGCTCCGTTAGGACCAATGATCGCATGTACGGTGCCTTCTTCCACACTCAAATTCACATTTCCCAGTGCCTGCAAGCCGCCGAAACGCTTGTTTACACCGGATACCTCCAGAATACCCATTACTAAACAGTCCCTTTATTCAGCTGGCGCGGGTTTGGGATTACCCGAACCTGGTTCCATTTTTTCTTTTCGTTTGAACAAGTTGGTAAGGCGTTGACCACCTTCCATCAATCCACCTGGAAGGAAGATAACCACCAGCATGAAGATGATGCCCAAAGTGAGGTGCCATCCCTTACCGATGAACGGATAGAAAATGCTTACCAAAACATCTTGAGCACCTTCTGGCAGGAATGAGAACCATGCCTGCAAAATGCCCTCGTTGATCTTAGAAACGATGTTTTCGAAATATTTGATAAATCCAGCGCCCAGAACCGGTCCAATCAATGTGCCGGCGCCGCCCAGAATGGTCATGAGAACAACCTCACCTGACGCGGTCCAGAACATGCGTTCCGCACCCGCCTGTGTATCCATCGCCACCAGCAGACCACCGGCCAGACCTGCATACATGCCTGAGATAACAAAGGCAGCCAATGTGTATGGTCGTGATTCAATGCCTGTATAGTTCAGGCGTTGCTGGTTGGTTTTAACCGCACGGAGCATCAGGCCAAATGGTGATCTGAAAATCCGGATTGAAATGTAGAACGCGATTACAAGGAAAAACGCCGCGATATAGTAACCAGTATTGAACGTGAAGACCCATCCAGCCATGCTTAGTTCGTAACTGTCGTTCATGAACATACCGAACAGGTTGGCACGCGGTGTTTCACCTTCAGCCAAAGCGCTGTCGAGAATTCTCGGATCGCCAAGTTTCGGCTGAAGACCGGTTTCACCACCAGTGATTGGAGTCAGCACAGAGTAGGCAAGAGAATAGGACATCTGCGCAAATGCGAGCGTCAAAATCGAGAAATAGATCCCTGATCGTCGAAGTGATATCCAGCCCACAAGGAGCGAGAACAGTCCAGCCACGACTATGGAAGCAACGATTGCCGGAATAACGTTCAGGGTAAGAAGCTTGATCATCCATATACCGGCGTAACTGCCAGCGCCGAGGAATGCCGCATGGCCGAAACTCAGATAGCCTGTGAGGCCAAAGAGGATGTTAAAGCCGATTGCAAAAATTCCGAAAATAACCAGACGTTGCATTAGGTCAGGATAGCCGGCGTTGAACTGTGCCATGGCTGAATTTTCCGGAAACGGGTTCAGCAGGAACGGCGCAAACAATGTGAGTATGATAACAACGGTCAGAAGACCCGCATCTTTTTTATTAAGTCCCAGCATGGTTATTCCTCCATAACACCAGCTTTACCCATAAGCCCCCGAGGCCGGGTCAGAAGTACGATCATGGCGACCAGATAAATGATGATCTGGTTGATACCCGGTAAGGTTTCCAGCACCACTGTCATCGAGGCGAAACTCTCGAGCACCCCAAGCAGGAAGCCAGCGAGCACAGCTCCGGACAATGATCCCATACCGCCCACAACGACAACCACGAAGCTCAGGACAAGGAAGTCCATGCCCATGTGATAGTTGGGCGAGTTGATGGGTGTGTACATCACACCGGCGAGCCCTGCCACTGCGGCTGCAAGACCGAACATGAGTGTGAAACGCTTGTCGATATTAATGCCCAACAGACCAACGGTTTCCCGGTCTGCCATACCCGCTCGGACAACCATGCCGAAGGTGGTAAATTGCAGGAAGGAGAACACCGCGCCGATTATTGCTGCAGCAAAGGCAAAATAGATAAGTCGCCAATACGGATAAATGATACCCGCTCCTTCCAAACCAATCAGAGAACCGAAATCAAATGATCCCTTGAAGATCTCCGGTGCAGGTGTCGGAATAGGGTTCGCGCCATAGAAGAACTTGATGATCTCCTGCAACACAATCGCCAGGCCGAATGTCACCAGGATCTGGTCAGCATGCGGGCGTTTATAAAAGTGTCTGATCAGACCGCGTTCCATAATAAAGCCGATCATTATCATGATCGGGATCGCAAAGAGGATCGATATGGGAACCGACCAGTCGATGATCACGTTACCCACGTTCTCACCGAAAATGTCGTAAATATATGGCACATCCACTTTCAAAGGATTGCCAAGAAAATCTGTCTTAGTCTCGTCGATGACGGTATGGCTGAGTGTCAGTATGCGGCTTAGTGTTACCGCGCAAAATGCACCCAGCATAAACAGTGCGCCATGCGCAAAATTCACCACGCCCAGCGTGCCGAAAATCAATGTCAGGCCCAAGGCGATCAAGGCGTAAGCCGATCCTTTGTCTAAGCCATTAAGTACCTGAAGGATTATCGCTTCCATAGCGTCACCAAAAATTCGTTAGAGTTGCGCTCGTTGTCATACAAATGGAGGAGGGATTAGAGCACCCCTCCTCCGGCATTTGCTATAAGAGGTTAATTATGCGCCGGGGTTACATGTACCGATTGGCACAGGGTTACCGTTTGCATCACGCATTTGCGGATGGTCAGGTGCATAAGTAACTTTATCAACCGGAGTAACCTCAACAACTTCCAGAATATCGAATTCTGATGTTGGGTTCTCTTTACCTTTCACGACCAGCACGTCTTTGAAGCACTGGTGGTCTTCAGCACGGTAAAGTGTCTTACCATTACCCAGGCCGTCAAACTCGAAGCCTTCAAGAGCTTCAACAATGCCACATGGGTTGAAGGTACCGGCACGCTCTGCAGCATCAGCATAAAGCAGTGTCTGACAGTAAACTGTGTGCGCAGCCTGTGATGGCGGGAAGCCATACTTTTCACCGAATGACTTAACGAATGCTTTTGAGCCTTCATCAGACAGTGACCAGTGCCAGTTTGTTGAACCGAAGATGCCCTTAACGTTTTCACCAGCACCGCGAGCCATCAGGCGTGAGTAAAGCGGAACAACGATTTCGAAGTTCTTGCCATTAACCTGCTTGTCACGAAGGCCGAACTGAACAGCGTTTGTGAGCGAGTTCACCATGTTACCACCGTAGTGGTTCAGAACCAGAACGTCAGCATCTGACTGAAGAACCGGAGCGATGTATGATGAGAAGTCAGTTTGGGTCAGAGGTGTCTTAACAGAGTTAACTGTTTCCCAGCCCATTTCTTCTGTTGAAGTCTTAACAGCTTCCTCTGTGGTGTAACCCCAGTTGTAGTCAGCTGTCAGGTGATATGCCTTACGGTCTTTACCGTATGCGTTTGCAAGCACTGGAGCCAGTGCAGCACCAGACATGTAAGAGTTGAAGAAGTGACGGAAACCGTTAGCCTTCTTGTCCTTACCAGTGGTGTCGTTTGAGTGTGTCAGACCAGCCATGAAGATGATGCCAGCTTCCTGACAAAGAGCCTGCACAGCAACAGCCACACCTGATGATGAACCGCCGGTGATCATGATAGCACCGTCTTTTTCGATCATGGACTTAGCAGAAGCGCGAGCAGCGTCAGCTTTAGTCTGGGTGTCACCTGTTACGAATTCCACCTTCTTGCCAAGGATACCATTACCCTTCAGCGCCTTTGATGAGAATGTGCTCATCATGCCGCCGTCACCGCCACCATTCAGGTGCTCAACAGCAAGCTTGTAGGCACGCAGTTCGTCAGCACCCTCATCAGCATAAGGGCCAGACTGAGGCACGTTGAAACCAAGTGTCACAGAGCTGCCAGTAGGCTCATTGGTGTAAGCTGAGGCTGAACCGGTGAAGATAGTAGGCATGGCAAGGCCAGCGCCAACCACAGCACCTGATTTCATCAAACCACGGCGTGTAAAATTAAATTTGGACATATATGTCTCCTCCCAAATATTCTTTTTCAGAATACACGTGTATCGCGAAAACAGCTACAAAAATAGCTGAGTATAAGAAACCCGAGTTGGAGCAAACAATCTATTCAACAATAGTAGCACGGTGAAAAACGAAAATTGCCAGCAACCACGCTGACCGGTATTTTCAATAATTGTTAATGTTAACAAAAGGTTAACAAGAGCAATAGTTTGCGCTCTCGGATTTTCAAAATCCGGCCTTTTAGCTCGATCGCTGTTAACCATAAATGCAGGTAGTCAATTTCCACTGATTTGAGGGGAATAACGGTCGCAAATCAACCATGCTCTGTTCTGTTTGAGTAATTGACGGGGTTTGAAATTTGGTGGACCCTGTTTTTATTTTAGACTCAGCCGGGAGGTTTGAAATGAGCGTTCAACAGATTACAGATTCTGACACTCAAACCATCAATGAACTTATGTCACAAATGCCCGATACGGAATCGGTTGCCGGGTTTGTGGAAGGTCCCGGGATCACCAAACTGCAATTGTCTTTCGACATAGAGAAACTCAGAGAAGCATTGAGTAATGCGCTTTCCCATACGGAGTTCAAAGGTGATCTGACTGCTGGATTTGGCGCGTTTTCTCTCACCCGCAGACCTGGCGTAGAAGTGGAAACGCCCAACGATCTTTCTGGTCTTTTCTTCACCAGGGTGGATGACAGCTATGAGGAAGTTCGCCGTGAAGAAGTGGTGGAC
>CAWUJF010000033.1:0-12973 GCA_963922405.1 uncultured Hyphomicrobiales bacterium
AACATTGCGTAAAGCAAATCTGAGGCCCACCAGGCAAAGGGTGGCGCTTGCTGAACTGCTTTTTTCTAAAGGTGACCGGCATGTGGCTGCAGAAACCCTTTACGAAGAAGCTCGTGACGCGGGTGTAGCTGTTTCTTTGGCCACGATATACAACACTTTGCATCAGTTTACCGAAAGTGGCCTGCTTCGGGCTATTTCGATTGAATCAAACAAAACCTATTTCGACACAAATACGGATAATCATCATCATTTCTACATCGAAGGAAGGAATGAAGTGATCGATATGCCGGATGGTTTTGTTTCTGTGGAGAACCTGCCTGAGCCGCCAGAGGGTATGGAAATTGCCCGAGTTGATGTGGTTGTGCGAGTTCGCGAAAACTCAGCTAAATAATCAGCCCTCGTAACGCTCGTCGGGATAAATTCCCCAAATAGAGACCTTTGCGACGTATCCTGATGTGTCGTTTACTTCTACTTCACACCATTCAAGATCGCATGATTTAAGAACCACCACGACACCTGGTTCCATTCGGGCAACCGTTTCAGCGCTGTTTTCAGGAGACGATTTCAGGTCGATCAAACCCTTCACTTTGTCTTCCTCGCCCGGGTTAACAATGGCATTGCGTCTGCCGGATAAAAGTGTGTGTGATACCCAACCTTCGGCACCTTCCGCGTCCCTGATTTTCCGCCAAAGATCGAACTCCTGAATAATTTCTACCGGGAGCCCTTTCTTTTTATAGGTCCATTCAATCGGAAATTCAGTGCCTGGCCCCACACGCATGTTCACAGTTTCAGCTTTCAAAGTGACAAATCTTGGAACTGGATAGCCGGTAACTTTTCCTGTGGTTGACGACTGCGCGAAGGATTGCGCTGCTGAGGACAATATCAGAAATGCGGATGTAACCGCAAAAATTGAAAGGATCAGTACGCGATGGATCATATAGGCAGCCTACTCCTTGGGGATTGTTGTTTTAATGGGCAATTTTGTTTTGTCACCGATTGTGTTGTGATACAGGTCTGTTAAAACTTCAAGCTGATTTGTTGGCAGAAAACGCTAGCCCCCTACAAACAATGCTATGGTCTATTAAGGCATAGTCAAGCAAAAGGACAGGAAGATGAGCGGAAAAAAACCTATTGTCATTGTTACTAGGAAGCTTCCTGACCCTGTCGAAACGCGTTTACGAGAGCTGTTTGACACCCAATTAAACCTTGCTGACGAAGCGATGGACAAAGAAGCATTGATCAATGCGGTACAGACAGCTGATGTACTTGTTCCCACGGTGACAGACACAATAGATGCAGAACTAATTGAAAAGGCTTCTCCGCAACTCAAACTTATCGCAAATTTTGGAAACGGTGTGGACAACATTGATGTGAAAGCTGCCGCGGCCAAAGGAATTACCGTAACCAATACACCAAACGTACTCAGTGAAGACACTGCTGATATGACAATTGGATTGTTGATTGCTGTTTCAAGACGTTTTGTTGAGGGTGCTCAAGCGATAAATCGGGGCAAGTTCACTGGCTGGTCTCCTACATGGATGTTAGGCAACCGAATTTGGGGAAAGAGGATCGGGATTATCGGTATGGGCCGTATCGGCACAGCCGTTGCGCGCAGAGCGAAGGCATTTGGCCTATCCATTCATTATCACAATCGTAACCGGGTTGCCGAACAGACCGAAACGGAACTTGAAGCCACCTATTGGGACAGCCTGGACCAGATGTTAGGTCGCGTGGATTTCATATCTGTGAATTGTCCGGCGACGCAGGAAACCTACCATCTGCTGTCTGAAGAAAGATTAGCCCTGGTGCAACGCGATACGATAATCATCAACACAGCGCGTGGTCAGATCATTGATGAAGCTGCCCTAACTCAGGCAATTACACAGAAAAAGATTGCCGGCGCTGGCCTGGATGTTTTCGAGCATGGCGCTGACATTGACCCGGCTTTGATGGAACTTGTCAAAAAAGGTAAGGTTGTTCTACTGCCGCATATGGGATCAGCCACGAAAGAAGGTCGTCTGGAAATGGGTGAGCGGGTTCTTATCAATATCAGAACATGGGTGGACAATCACAGACCACCGGATCGGGTGTTACCCACTGAAGTTTAACCAGCAAGTCGGGGATTGTTTATGAAAGCAGTGACGTTTGGTTCTGCGATGGTCGATATTATCGCGGTCCTGAAATCTGACTCGATTGAAAAGATTTCCCTTTCAAATGCGCATCAGCAATTTCTTTTGGTGGAACCTGGTCGAAAGGTCGAAGCTGACTCGATTACGACCCATATTGGTGGTGGCGCGATGAACACCGCTGTGTGCCTATCAAGGCTGGGATGTGACGTAAGCCCTTTAGTAAAGACCGGTGAAGATGCCTCACGTGACCACGTATTGGCGCACGCAAGCGAAAACGGCGTAGAAACGCTAAACATGCTGATAGATCAACAACAATCAACCGGTTCAGCGGTCATGATCGCCAGCCATGAGAAGAACTCAGCTATTTTCACTCAGCGGGGTGCAAATACCACGCTTGTTGAAGCGGATTTATCTACAGATGTGCTCAATGGCATGGACCTGGTTCATTGTGCACCGCTAAGTGGAAATTCTGCAAAAGTGCTTCCCACCATCGCAAATCTGGCCAGGAATGCGGGCGCTTTCTTTTCCTCTAACCCTGGCATTCGCCAGATCTCCACCCGGGCAAATTCCGTATTGGATGCAGCAAAAGACATGGATCTCATGTCAATCAATGCGGTAGAAGCCGCAGCTCTGGTACCATGCCTTTCTGCCTTGAACAGCAAACTTGATTGGGGTGAACCTTATACAACCGAACCAACGCTTAAATCTCAAGATGTGGAAATCGGGCTCAGAAAGTTCTGTGCGACTTTGCATGGCCATGGTCCAGATAATATTTTGGTCACATATGGCGGCGATGGCGCATGGCTTTATGATGGAGACACTTTACACCATCAACCAGTCATTCCTGCGACGGTAGCCGGTACAGCAGGAGCTGGAGACAGCTTTGTTTCAACGCTCGCATGGGGTTTAAAGAGTGGGTTTAGAGCTCAAGATGCGTTATTGCTGGCAGCTCACAACGCTTCCTCAGTTGTTTCTTATGTGAATACCACCGACGGGTTGCTGTCGCATGATGAGTTAATGGCAAGAGCTGGTCTGAATTAGAGCTTTCCGGCTTTTTGAAACGTTTCCCACGCAAATCGAACATATTCTGATTTGAACGAGTGTCCTCCAGGATGAAGGCAAAGGCTGAGAATTTCTCCGCTGGAATTTTTGCTTTCATTGCATTTGAGCTCACCTTCCTCAAACACAGTTGCCTTCTTGTAGGAGCCATATTTGGAATACATGTCCAGCACCTGAGGAATCTGTCCCTGATGGGTATCAACTATGGGTCGCCCCAGTAGTGGTACTATTTTATCGCTCTCACCATGTATGTGCACTACATTTGCCGGTGGCGTATCGCATGTGGTGGGCTCAGGTTCCCAAAAGGTGCCCGCCATTGGCGCAAAGCCTGCAAACAGATTGCTACGATGACAAATCAGGTTCCAGACCATCATGCCACCCGCAGAAAAACCTGTTGCCATGAGCTTCGATTTATCAATGGGAAACCGATTTGTTACGTCCTCAACAACTGCGTCGAAATACGTCAATTCAATCAATCCATCGGTCTGCGTATTTCTTGGAACACCGGGTATTCGCCAGTCATCTTCATATGACTTTGTGGAAATAAGAGCCACGCCAAGCTTCTTTGCCATTTCTGCCATAGACGTGTTATTCATCATGCCTTTGGCGCTGCCCTTGTAACCATGGGCATAAACAATTGCTCCGATTTTCTCAGTGCCGTCATACCCCTCTGGCATGCGTATGCGATAATGCCGGTCTCCGATCACGCAGTCTGAGTCAACGCCGCAAGCCAATGCCTGACCGAAAAGTGGCTGGCTAAATGGAATAAATATTGCGGCAAAGAGAAGGAGAACATATCTGAGGTTCATGGTGATTTATCCAAGCGGTTGGCGTGTGTTGCCTATGATGCATATAGTCTGCTCTTTGCGCCTGAAAAGACAAATAAACTATCTGTTAAACGCCAGTTGAGCCAAAACCACCTTGTCCCCTACCCGTTTCATCAGCCAATGAAGCTTCCTTGACTATGACTTGGATCGCCGGTGCAATAACCATTTGTGCGATGCGCATGCCGCGTTCGACAATGAAACTCTCTTTGCCATGATTAATCAGTAAAACCATGATCTCACCGCGATAGTCAGCATCAATCGTTCCTGGAGTATTTAGGCAGGTAATACCGTTTTTGAAAGCGAGGCCGGAGCGTGGTCGGATCTGGCCTTCAAATCCTCGCGGTATTTCCATAACGAGGCCGGTTGGAACAAGCGCACGATCACCTGGCTTTATGGTGACTGTACTGTCGTTTGGCACAGCAGCACGCAAATCCATTCCCGCCGCGTCTTCGGTTTCATAAGCTGGCAATTCGAGACCATTGGAATGGGGTAATCTGACTATATTCAACTCAGTCATTTGTGCCTCTCTGATGTTCATTCTCAGGTCAACCGGATGCAATATCGCGATCAATTCCATTCGGAACTTTAGACTTCAATGACTTCAACTTCAAAATGAGCGATAATTTTTTCAACGAGTTTTTCTGCAACCTTGTGCTTATCCATTTCAGGCCAGGTTTCTATTCCAGCTGCTGACAATATCTTTATAGTGTTTTTGTCGCTGCCCATAACACCCCCTTCGGGTGAAACATCGTTCGCAACGATCCAGTCGCATTTCTTCCGTTCTAACTTTGCCTTCGCATGCTCTTCCTGTTTTTCTGTCTCTGCTGCAAATCCAATGAGAAGATCAGGCCGCTTTTCATGATGACCAAGTCCCTTGAGGATATCTGGGTTCTCCGTAAGCTTTAGGAATTCCGGCCCTTTGCCGTTTTCCTTTTTCATCTTTTCATCCGCTTCGTCTTCGCTGCGCCAATCAGCAACTGCGGCGACCATAACGGCAATATCAACTGGCAATGTTGCTTCAACAGCTTTCTGCATCTCTCTTGCCGTTTGCACCTTGAAGGTCTCAGCGTTGTCGGGATGCGGTATGTTGACTGGCCCGGACACCAACACAACCTCAGCACCTGCTCTACCCAAGGCTTCTGCAATGGCGTGACCCTGTTTACCAGACGATCGATTGGCGATGTATCTCACCGGATCAATCGGTTCGTGAGTTGGTCCAGAGGTTACAACTGCCCGTTTGCCGCTTAATGGTTTAGCAACATCACCAGGCGAGAGCATTTGAACAATCTCTCCAACGATTTCGAGTGGTTCGGCCATCCGACCAACGCCTGCCTCTCCACTCTCAGCCATTTCTCCAGTGCCGGGTCCAACAAATTTGATCTGATCTTCAATCAGCGTGTTCAAGTTACGACGGGTTGCCGGGTGACTCCACATCAACGGATTCATGGCCGGAGCAATCAAAACCGGTTTGTCGGTTGCCATTAGAACCGTAGAAGCAAGATCATCAGCATGTCCGCCGGCCATTTTTGCCATGATGTCTGCCGTGGCAGGTGCCACAACGATCAGGTCTGCTTCCCGTGAAAGGCGTATATGACCAATATCGTGCTCGTCCTCCCGATCAAAAAGATCCAGAAAGACTTTGTCATTTGCTATCGCACTTACTGATAATGGTGTGATGAATTCGCAAGCTGATTTCGTCATAACCGGCCTGACTGAAGCCCCTCTTTCTCGCAAACGCCGGATGAGATCGAGACACTTATAAGCCGCAATTCCACCGGCAATAATCAAGAGTATTTTCTTTCCAGCAAGCGCATTATCGAATTGCACAAATTGTGTATTTTCGACCTCGTCTGAGCCATCTATGCTTGCAACGCGTTGAAGTGGTTGAAAGCTTTGTGGAGCCTCGTTTAATTGTCCAAGAAGAATTCTTGCTTCTTCTTCCATCGAACGACCATTGCTTGCAGCACGTTCACGTAATGCCTGTTTAGTTTTGTCGTCCAGATTGCGTATCGTTATGCTAGCCATGGATTTAAGATATCATTTGCAATCAATGATTGCAATAAATGATTTCATTGATTGCATAGTAGCTTTTGTTATTGAAATCTGAATAACGCCCCACACAATGCCTAATCAAAGTCCATTTTTATTCAATCTAAGCTGTCTTCATGATTGATAAAACATAAATTCGAAGCTGTTTTTTAATAATATTTCAATCCATATGTCGTACACCTGACGAAAATAGAGGGTGGACAGATGGTTTTGTCAGAATTTCAAACTATTCAATTCTGTGCTGGGGATACA
Source organism: uncultured Hyphomicrobiales bacterium (assembly GCA_963922405.1). Classification (GTDB taxonomy): domain Bacteria; phylum Pseudomonadota; class Alphaproteobacteria; order Rhizobiales; family Rhizobiaceae; genus JAALLB01. The sequence goes on from CAWUJF010000033.1 coordinate 6,317, forward strand.
ATTTTCAAGGAAGGCGAACAGGGTGATTGCGCATTCGTAATCATTTCCGGGAACGTTTCAGTTGAGAAGGAACACGGCCAATCTCACTTAAAGTTAGCCACACTGGGGCCCAATCAAATGATCGGCGAAATGGCTCTGGTTTCACCTGGCCATAGAACAGCTACGATCAAGGCGATTACTGACTGCAATCTTTTGCTAATCGAACAAAGCCAATTCACAAGCCGTCGCAACAACCTCGATCCTGTTATGAAGATGGTTTTCGATGTGATTTTGACGCGTTTCCGCAATACCCTGCATTCACTGGGAACGGAGAATGAGGGAATTCCAGTCAGCACTTATATGACTGGTGAAATGGAACGGGCAATCTCACAGTTGCACTTGGAAAATGACATCAGAAGGGGTTTGGCTGCAGGGGAATTTGAGCTTCATTATCAACCACTTGTGTGCCTGAAGACCGGCAAACTTTCTGGCGCAGAAGGCTTGATGCGCTGGAACCATCCTACTAAGGGTGTCTTACAACCTTCCTACTTCATTCCAACTGTGGAAGCCAGTAATCTGATTTTTGAGCTGACCTCAACTGCTATTAATCAAGCATGTAAGGATTTGCAGGATTTCGGGATCACGTCCTTGAAAAACATCGAGAACATCAATCCGGTTTTCGTTACGTTTAACGTCTCTGCCCGTGATTTGAATAGCGACCGTTTTTATGAGCAGATTTGTCAGAACCTCACTGATTACTCCCTGCCAGCTGACTCATTGAAATTGGAGGTGACCGAAACTTCACTTCTTAGTGACATTGATACCTGTTGCGAAAAGCTATCCCACCTGAGAGCTAGAGGTGTCGGTATCGCAATTGATGATTTCGGTACTGGTTACTCCAGCATGAGCTATCTGGCGAAGCTTCCGCTATCTACACTAAAAATTGATCGCCAGTTTGTGGCTGAAATGGCCGAGAGCCAGCAATCACGCAAGATTGTTAACACCATCCTTTCACTGGCTACTGAGCTCGGCCTAACGGTAGTGGCTGAAGGTGTGGAGCATATGGAAGATGCAGAATATCTAAGGCAACAGGGCTGTACTTACGGTCAGGGCTTCCTTTACTCAAAAGCTGTATCGCTCGGTAATTTCCTGGACATGATGGAAAACTGGGACAAATCCACTTGCAGCAGTGTAATGCAAAGCCAACCAATGAAATCTGCCACAGGATAAACTCTAAAATCGCTTTGCCAATTCAGAACTTGGAAAGCAGGTTGGACTTAGCCCATTTTTTTGCTGCCAGTCACCGATAGAGCGTCTTGTTTTAAACCCGGCCAGGCCATCCGCACCACCCACATCATAGCCTTGGTCGATCAACGTGCGTTGTATGTTCATGACATTGCCGCGCTTCAAACCGGTGACGGGTTGCCAAGGTGCCACAAAAGGCTTGTTTGAAAACTGAATTCGATCTGCAACATTACCCACAAAAAGCGCATACAAATCCGAATTGTTGTATTTTTTAATTGTATAGAAGTTTGATGTGGCCACGAAGACCGGTCCAAGTCTACCTGCGGGCAAAAGGATCGCGCCCTTCTTTCTCAATTCATTTGCCGGAAAAGGTTTCCCGGAGATACGAGTTACGCCCGATTTCACCCACTCAGAGATATTCCGCATCTGGTCAGGACCTTCCAATGCGCAAGATACAGACCCAGGTATCTTTGCCTCGAAGCCCCAGTCTCGGCCGCTTTCCCATCCGTATTGCTTCAAATAGTTTGCAATTGAAGCGAGCGTGTCAGGAACCGAGGTCCAAATGTTTCGTTTCCCGTCTCCATCAAAGTCCACTGCATATTTCAGATAAGAAGATGGTAGAAACTGGGGTTGCCCCATCGCACCTGCCCAGGATGCTTTCATCTGACCAGAAGTGGCGTACCCTTTTTGAATGATTTGAAGTGCAGCAATCACTTCAGCGCGAAACAGGTCTTTGCGCGTGGACATAAATGCTTTGGTTCCAAGGACCCTGAAAGAGTTGTATGGAATGCTTGCGTTACCATAGGCAGATTCCCTGCCCCAGATTGCCAGGAGAATTCGTCCCGGTACACCATAGCGCTTTTCAATCCTTGAAAGCAGCGACCCATGTCTTTTGGCTAATTTACGGCCTCCAGCCACCACGGCATTCATGTTATTCGGGCTAAAGTATCGTGCAGGGCTACGAAACTCTGATTGCGCCTGCGGTCTGGAAACCTTCGGCTTGCTGCCAGGTGGAACCAAATCAGGCAGTTTCCAGTTCAAGGTAACGTTCTTGAATGCCTTGTTGAAATTTGATTTTGACACCCCGTTCCGCTTTGCCTCAGGCCAAAGGTCTTTTTGCAGCCAGGTTTGAAACTGGCGTTCAACAGAAGCCTTGCTTTGTGCAAACGCAGGTGAGGCTTGCAAAGCCATGAGTGCTGAAATCAGTATGAGCGAACGCATGTACGCCAGCTTAAGTTGATTCCCGTAAATGTGCCAGCGCCTTGTTTTCAGCGGAAATACGAACATAGAGCATAGCAGCATTGAGCAATGTGAATACAATCGCCACAGGCCAGAGCCCGAGAACCATAGGTGTCACAAAGATTTCTGCAACAACAAGAATGTAGTTTGGGTGCTCAAAAAACCTGAATGGTCCGGCTTTCACGAGCGGTTTGTCCAGAACAATGATCCTGGTAGTCCATCGTGGTCCAAGCGTGGTAAGGATCCAGATCCGGAAAATCTGTAGCAGGGCATAAACTGCCAACCATCCCAGATTAAGGGCATTTTCATATCCAAGGACGACGATCGACACCACCCACAAAGCATGCATCACGACCATATACGGATAATGATCTGCTCCATGTTCCACGGCACCCTGTTTGATTAGGTTTTCTGTGTTTCTTTTAGCAATAACCAGTTCCACCAGTCGCTGGGAGATCAGAAACACCAGAAAGGCGATTGTCAGAAGTGAAATATTCTCCATGATCAACTCACATTAGCCGGAACAAAGCTTGCAGTGAAACCCGGCCCTAATGCGCCTAACAGCATTTCGCCCGTTACACCCTTGGACAAAACGTTTTCCAGAACAAACAGTGCAGTGGGAGCCGACATGTTACCGTAATCTCGCAGGGTCTCGCGCTCTGCGTCCAGCGTACCTGTTTGGAGCTCCAAGGTCTGCTCAAGCGCTTCAACAACCTTGGTGCCGCCTGGATGGAAGACATAACGGGCAAGCGTTTTCTGACAGAGTTCTGCCTTTTCGCAGGCATTCTTAACTGCATCAGCCATATGCGTATTGGCGAATGCCGGAATTGACCTGTCAAAGATTACGCCGAGGCCCGTGTTGTCTACATTCCACCCCATAATCGATGTGGTATCCGGCCAAAGGTGCTCACTTCCCGACGAAATTGTCGCATGGGATGAGCCATTACTCCGGGTTGACAGGACTGCCGCGGCAGCGCCATCCCCAAACAATACGGTCGCAATTATATCGGCTTTCTGGAGGCGGTCTGAACGAAATGAAAGGGTACAGGCTTCAATTACCACGAGCAAAACGTTTGTTCCGGGATGAGCCATCGCAAGAGATTGCGATATCGACATCCCTGTGACACCACCTGCACAACCAAGGCCAAAAACCGGGATACGCCTCACATCAGATCTGAAACCCATTTCTTCAAAAGCTAATGCTTCTAACGTGGGTGTTGCAATGCCTGTGGAGGATACGGTTACAATCGTATCAACTTCTTCAGCTTTAAGGCCTGCTTTTCTTAATGCTGAACTCGCTGCTTTGATAAAAATTGTTTTGCCTTCATTTAAATAGATTGAGTTGCGGTCCTCCCAATCCCGAGGGTGGTTAAACCAATCTATCGGTGCGAACGAATAGCGTTTTTCAACACCTGAGCTTTTGAAACTGGGTGCCATTTTTTCAAAAGCCTTGAATTTTGGACCAAGGATCCGTCGCGCATTATTTTCTACAAGATCCTGTGGCAACAAATTCTCCGGAACCTGCGTTGCTAATCCGTTTAAATATACATTCATTAAAAATGTCCTTCGTAACAAAGGCCTGAAACATACCCTCAAAACGCAATTTCTGTGCTCACATTTGGCTAAATTGTATTCACCACTTGTTGTTGACATCGTGTTGAATATTTTTTCCGTTTCGAACGTTACTACTAAACCCGGATAACGGGGACCAGCGCACTGGAACCGGACTTTGATGTGATGGCTTGCTCCGGCTAAGGTGCGCTGGTTTTATATGATTGAATTAAAATGACGGCCTAGTAAGGCGCCGGGAATTTCCTGTAAACTTCCAGAATATCCGACTGAACTTCCTCATTTAGCTTTACAGCCGCAGCAGCCACGGAATTCTGAAGCTGTTCCATGCTTGTTGCACCGAATATTGTAGAAGTCATAAATGGTCGACTGCAGCAAAAAGCAAGTGACATTTGAACCAGATCAAGTCCATGCTTTCTCGCCACCTGGCCATATGCGCCTATCGCTTCAAAAGTTGTATTATTCCAGCGTCCGCCCAGGTTTGCGCTGCTGACTTGTGCTCGAGATCCATCCGGCACTTGATCTGGTGCATATTTGCCAGAAAGCAAACCGCAAGCAATTGGAGAAAATGAAAGCAGTCCCACATTTTCGTGGTGGCAGAGTTCTGAAAGATCAAGATCGAAAATTCTGCAAAGTAATGAATACTCATTCTGGATGGAAACCATCCGGGGCAAGTCACCCGCCTCTGACAGCTTCAGCCATTGAGCTGTTCCCCAAGCACTTTCATTGGAAAGACCAATTGTACGGATTTTTCCCGCTTTCACATGACCATCAAGAGCAAGGAGAACTTCCTCCATGTGTTCCAGTGTCTGGGACTTGTCTTGATTGGTAGGATCAAATTTCCAAGCCTGGCGGAAATGGTAGGAACCACGATTTGGCCAATGCAGTTGATAAAGATCTATGTAGTCCGTTTGAAGGCTCTTAAGACTGGATTCAAGTGCTATGGAGATCGTCTTCGCCGTAATTGGTGCTCCATCCCGTACATTTTTGTATCCCGCACCAGAGACTTTTGTGGCCAATACCAGGTCTCCGCGGCGTGATTTGTTGTTCCCGATCCAGCTGCCGATAATGCGTTCGGTTTCACCCTGTGTCTCAGCAGATAATGGTGTTGTTGGGTACATTTCAGCCGTATCAATGAAATTGATACCGTTATCCATGGCATAATCGATTTGTTCATGCCCTTCAGCTTCTGTGTTTTGAGTACCCCATGTCATGGAACCCAGGCACAATTCACTCACCCAGATACCGCTTTGGCCCAGTTCATTCTTGTTCACATTTGCATCCTAAAATATTTGGTTTGGACAATCACCATAATCGCACGCAACATTGCATTGCAACCGGGAAGTCTTTGTAGATGCGTGTGAAATGGATCTATTACCTGTTGTGCATCCTAAAATGGAGCTCGTTGACAATCCTACTGGCCGTGCGTTCACAAAGTGCCGGGCATATCGCATGAATCAATGCTGCGATTCCAGCAACAAACAAGCTGAATGCAAATTTGGTGGCAAATCTGAAGTGCTGAAAATAGGTCTCTTCAACCGAGTGTGGATGAGCCAAAAGAAATCGGTAAATTGCTTGTTTCATGTTTTTTCTCCTTTACGGGGAGAATTGCACGAGATTACGGGGATTTGTTCCCAAATATCACTTTCTTTCTGAGCAAAACGAGATATTATCCCATATATTATGAACTTAGACGAATTTGATCTCAAGATTTTACGCTTTGTTCAAGCTGACGCTTCGCTTAGCGCAGATCAGTTAGCTGAAAAAATCGGCCTTTCAAGAAATGCCTGCTGGCGAAGGCTCAAGCGGCTGGAAACAGAAAGCATTATCAAAAGAAAAGTCGCACTAGTGGATCCTGAAAGCGTTGAACTCGAATTGTCCGTTTTCATTTTGATCAAAGCTTTGGGACACGAGCCAGATTGGTTGGAGAAATTCAAGAACGCCGTGACTTCGATGCCGGAGATAATTGGTGCGCACCGCATGAGTGGAGAACTAGATTATATCCTGCGTATTCGAGTTCAAAATGTGAAATCGTATGATGATTTTTACCAACGATTGATAGCGCGGGTACCGATCGCGGACATATCTGCAAGCTTTGTCATGGAAGATCTAAAAGACACGACCGCTTTACCGATTTAGGCTTAATGCAGGAAGAGCCAATACAAGCCCAATACCACGATGGCCCAAATGCCCAAGTGGCCCCAACGGTTATTTTTAGCTTCAGCCCTTCCGATCGCTTCCGTCGTCTCCTGATCTAGGCGCATGCCGTTATGGACCATCTTCTCCATTTCTTCGGAAAGCGCTTCAGTGCGCTTGGCAAGCTTTGGAAGTTGTCTCGTCAAACGAAGTATTGCGTCGAGCCCTTCACGCGTGTCTTCAAGGACACCGACAGGACCAAGGTTTTTGGCAATCCAGGAACCTACTACAGGTTCTGCAGCCTTCCACATGTTGAACTGGGGATCCAAGGTTCGTGCAACACCCTCAACAACCACCATCGTCTTTTGTAGCAGGAGCAGTTCCGGGCGGGTTTGCATATCGAATATTTCCGTTACCTCAAACAAAAGGGTCAGGAGCTTTGCCATGGAAATAGTTTCAGCAGGTTGCCCGTGTATGGGTTCACCAATG
>CAWUJF010000034.1:0-12921 GCA_963922405.1 uncultured Hyphomicrobiales bacterium
GATGAGTATAAACAGGCTATTGCATATTATTCAGCCAAGGACATTGTCTACACCAACTTGTTTACAGGCGTTCATGGTAACTACCTCAAACCTTCTATCGAAGCTTCAGGAATGGATCCTGATAACCTGCCGGAAAGCGATCCGTCAGCTATGAACTTCGGTTCGGGTGGCAACACTAAGGCAAAAGCCTGGAAAGATATCTGGGGATGTGGTCAGGGCATTGGCGCCATCAAGTCCGTGGGGCCTGCGTCCGAGTTGATCGAGCGTCTGGTTCGGGAATATGACGAAGCAAAAGCGAGACTGGCTGCCTAGCTTCAGGCAGTTTTACTCGTGTTGCATTCTGTTCCATGCATCCAAAGCTGCAATTTTGTATGCTTCAGCTAGCGTTGGATAATTGAACGTATTTTCCACAAAGTATTCCAGCGTGCCCTTCAGATTAAGCACGGCCTGGCCGATGTGAATAAGTTCGGTGGCACCTTCGCCCACAATATGGCAGCCGAGTAAGCGTCTGGTTTTCAAAGAGAAAATCATCTTCAGCATGCCGGTGTCCAGGCCCATGATGTGGCCGCGCGATGTTTCTCTAAATCGTGCAATACCACATTCATACGGGATTTTCCGTTCAATGACTTCCTGCTCGTTCATGCCCACTGTAGAAATTTCCGGCACAGAATAAATGCCATACGGGAAATACTCAGGCGGATCATAAGCCTTTTGGCCAAAGGCATGGCATACGGCTATTCGACCCTGTTCCATCGAGGTGGAGGCCAGACTTGGAAAACCGATCACATCACCCGCAGCGTAAATGCCGTCGACGCCAGTTTTGAACGAAACCGGATCAACAGCCACACGCCCTCGATGATCTCGCTCCAGCCCGCAAGCATCCAGTCCTAAGTTAGATGTGGCACCCATGCGCCCGGCAGCAAACAACAGAACATCGGAACGGACAGTTCGCCCGCCTTCCAGTTTAACGCTGCATCCATGGCCTTCTTCATAGGTCACCTGTTCGGCCTTCTCACCGAACCTCATATCCACACCACGATCGCGCAATTGATAGGTAAAATCCTCAAGCAATTCGTTATCAATGAAGTCCAGCATGCTGTCGCGTGGTTCAATCAGCGCCACATGCACATCAAGCGAATTAAAAATGGTCGCATATTCAATGCCGATCACTCCGGCGCCGATTACTGTTAGTGATCGCGGCAACTTATCCAGTTCCAGTATGCCATCACTGTCAAACACACAGGTATCGTTGAAGGGAATATAATCTGGTCTGAATGGCTCAGTGCCCACAGCGATCAGATAATTATCAGCTGTATAGATGTGAACATCACCCTCGTCACCGGTGACTTCAATCGTCTTGGCATCCTTGAAAACCGCTGTACCGCGAATAGTATCCACCCGGTTTCGCGCAAACTGATGCTCCAGAACCTCCACCTCATGGTTAAGGGTAATGTGGAGCCTTTTACGCAGATCATCTGCCGACAGGTTTTGTTTGACCCGGTAGGATCGCCCATAAAATCCGCGTTCACGCCAACCGGAAAGGTTAAGAGCTGTTTCTCGAAGTGTTTTGGAAGGAATAGTACCGGTATGAACAGAGACACCACCAACCCTTCGTCCACGCTCAACAACAAGCACCTTTTTGCCAAACTTGGCTGCCTGGATTGCACCTCTGCGCCCGGAAGGCCCGCTGCCGATGACAATCATCTCATAGTGGCTCATTATTATCCCCCAGACTGTTTGGTGTTACCCTGACTTATCCATTCAGGCTTGTCTCCAGCTTAACGAATGGCAAAAGTTCCTTCCACTTCTACACACGCGTTTAACGGAAGAGCTGCAACGCCAACCGCAGCTCGTGCATGAGCACCTTTTTCACCAAGCGCTGCTCCAATGAATTCTGATGCACCGTTCACCACCTTCGGATGATCTACAAAATCCGGAGTGGAAGCAACAAATCCACCCAGACGAATGCACTGCTCAATTCTCTCAAGATCGCCACCACAGGCCACTTTAACCTGAGCCAGGACATTGATCGCACAGATTTTGGCAGCAGCTGCAGCCTCTTCAACGCTCACATCACGGCCAAGAAGACCGGTATGGGACAGCGTTCCATCAACCAAAGGCAACTGTCCGGAAACAGTGACCACGCCGTTATGCACCACGTGTCCCACATAGGCGGCAAGCGGTGCAGCTGGTTCGGGAATGACCACTCCCAGGTCTGCAAGTCTGGATTCGATTGTGCTCATATTACGCTCTCCTAGCTGCGCCCTAGGGCGATGTATCTCTCGAGATGATGGTCTGTGTCGCCCAACAGATGGTCGATCATAATAATTCTTTTGGCAAAATGACCCACTGCATATTCCCAGGTCATACCAATGCCGCCGTGAATTTGAATGGCCTCTTCAGCCACTTGACGACCCACATTTCCCGCAAGGTATTTTGCAGCGGAAACTTCGCGTTCGCGAGTCACCCGGTCTGCATCAAGATTTCCAGCCGCATTCACCACAGCTGATCGCATTTGCTCCAATTCAATCAGAACATCCGCCATACGGTGTTGTAGAGCCTGGAACTTACCGATAGGAATGCCGAATTGTTTCCGTGTTTTCATATATTCAACGGTCATATCTTTGGCCACTTCCATAGCACCAAGGCTTTCAGCACAGATGGCCGTGGTTGCCGCCGCATAGGCTTCTTCCAGAAGTGCGTAACCAGCACCTTCTTCGCCGATCAATGTTCCGTTCGCACCGTTCAATGAAAGTTCCGCAGCGCCATAACCATCCAGAGTGCCATAATCGCGGATACCAACCTTGTCAGACTTTTCAACGAGAAACAGGGAAATACCCTCCGCTGAATCTGCATCACCGGATGTGCGTGCGGAAACCACAAGATGTGTTGCTATCCCACCGCCAATCACAACCGATTTGTTTCCGTTGATTTCCCATTGATCTCCATTCTGCTTAGCTGTGGCTTCCACGTGAGACATCTCATAGCGTGATGCTGGTTCACCATGCGCAAGTGCCAGAATGCTCTCTCCGCCAATAACCTGTTCCATCAAGCCATCATGGCCACCCGCAGATGAAAGTACCGTGCCGGCGAGCAAGGTCGGGAGAAACGGTTCCAATACAAGATGACGGCCAAGCGCTTCAAAAACCACCATAAGGTCAGCACCTTCACCACCAAACCCACCAGCATCCTCTTTAAACAAGGCGCCGATAATTCCCAATTCCGCAAACTTGCCCCACATCTCCATGGAGCAATTGCCATCCTGCAGAGCAAAGCCATTCCGGGTTTCGATATCATAATTGTCCGAAAGAAAACGGCTCAGTGTATCCGCAAGCATTCTGCGGTCTTCATTAAGTGAAAAATCCATTATTTCCCCCTAGGAAAGGCCAAGTTTGGTCTTAGTCAGAATTTCGCGCTGAACTTCGTTTGAACCCGCATAAATAGACATTTTACGATTGTTGAAATACTTGGCTGCGATCGGGTTTGCATATTCAGGTCCGATCGGCTCCTCATTATATCCGTCTTCCATCGCCTCGGATGAAAATGGTAATGCATAGGGACCGAGAGCGCGGCGGGACAGATCATTGATTTCCTGCCTCACAATGGTGCCTTTCACCTTCAACATTGAACTCTCTGGTCCCGGCGCTGCACCGCTGTCTGCCTCCACCAGAATTCTCAAATTGGTTGTTTTCAAAGCATTGAGGTCAATTTCAACTTTTGCAAGCCGGGCTGCGAAATATGGGTCCTCTGCAAGAGGCTTTCCACCTTTCTTTTGCTCTGTAGCAATTTTCTTCAGCCGTTCCAGAGCCGCATTAGAATTGCCTACATTTGCAGTACCGGTCCGTTCATGGGTCAGTAGGTATTTGGCGTAGGTCCAACCTTTGTTTTCTTCACCGACAAGATTGCCCACAGGGACTTTCACATCATCGAAGAAAATCTCGTTCACCTCGTGCTCGCCATCAATCAGAATGATCGGACGAACGGTTACACCGGGTGTATTCATATCAATGAGCAGGAATGAAATGCCTTCCTGACGTTTGCCTTCACTGGAAGTACGCACAAGGCAGAATATCCAGTCAGCAAACTGTCCAAGTGTGGTCCAGGTCTTCTGACCATTAACAATGTAATGATCCCCATCACGCACAGCCGACGTTCTCAAAGAGGCGAGATCAGAACCAGCTCCCGGTTCTGAGTATCCCTGACACCACCAGTCAGTGCCATCAAGGATCCGCGGCAGATAATGTGCTTTCTGTTCTTCAGAACCGAATTTCATCAAAACAGGCGCAAGCATGTTCAAGCCGAAGGGCACGGTCCGTGGTGCGCCAGCTGCCCAGCATTCTTCGTCAAAAATGTGTTTTTGAACCGCTGTCCATCCTGGTCCTCCGAATTCCTCTGGCCAGTTGGTTGCAAGCCATCCTTGTTCATTCAGAATGGCGTGCCATTCTACCATATCGTCTTTATTCAGACGTTTGCCAAGTTTGACCTTGTTTGCGAGCCGTTGTGGTAATTTTTCTTTCAAAAATTCACGGACTTCATCACGGAAAGAATTCTCTTCGCTGCTGAAAGCCATATCCATAATAATTCTCCTGCCTAAAATTTATGCCCCGGCTTCATTGAAAAACGCGGGCCCCTGACCCAGTATGTTCGGATCAGTCTCTCCAATGGATTTACGCTCCTTACCCGGATAATCAAGCCTGTTCAAGAAGTGCTTGATCGCGTTTATGCGTGCCCGTCGTTTGTCATTGGATCGAACGATGGTCCACGGTGCGTGTTCAGTATGCGTATTATCCAACATAATGTTTCGCACATTCGTATAATCATCCCACTTATTCAATGCTTTCACGTCCATTGATGATAGTTTCCACGCCTTGAGACGGTTCTGGCGTCGGTCATGAAACCGTTTGATCTGCATCTCTTGTCCCACATTTAGCCAAAACTTGAAGAAGTGGATACCATCATCGACAAGCATTTGTTCAAACTTGGGCGCCTGCTTCAGGAATTGCTTATGCTGTTCGTCTGTACAAAATCCCATCACCGGTTCTACTCCGGCTCGATTGTACCAGGACCGGTCAAACATCACGAGTTCACCGTTTGTGGGCAAGTGGTCCGAGTAGCGTTGAAAATACCACTGGCCCCGTTCCACATCCGAGGGTTTTGAAAGAGCGACCACTCGCGCATGTCGCGGGTTCAGGTATTGCCGGAAAGCATTGATTGTTCCTCCCTTGCCGGCAGCATCTCTTCCTTCAAAGACAATAGCAACCCGCTCTCCGCTCTCCTGCAACCATGACTGAACCTTGCCCAGTTCAATTTGCAAATCCAGCAGCGTTTCCTCATATTCGCTGCGTTTCATTTTCTTTTCGTATGGGTAATTTCCACTGCCAAATGCAAAATCGGCCACATCATCAGGCAGTTCGGGATCATCAAGATCAAGTGTTATATTTCTGTCATCAATAGTAAGTTTGACTGAAGGAATATCTTGCATCATGCGATGCTCCCTGGCTGTTGTGTTCAAATTTCAATAAAAGCGGGTTTGTGATTGAGTTGCAATGGAGTATCAGTGTTAAACAATGAATTAAAGAAGGTCTCAAGTGAGCAAAGAGAGAGCATCAAGTGCAAATGGCAGTACAATCGGAGACAATGCACGTGCTCTGGTAATGGTTGCTGCCATAGTCTTTGTATTGGCGAGCCTTCTGATGCCGCAACTTGTTTGGCCATTTTTTATCGCTTTTGGCATCACTTCCGCACTGATCTGGTCTCTTACAAAAACCAAAATTGAAGTGGGTACCAGTGCGTCGCAAGCCTTGGATGTTGATCAGCGCAACAAGGAAAAAACTGAGGAAATGTTGGAAGCGCTGCAGTATCCAGCTTTCATAATTGATCAAAACGCGAATTTACGTCAGGCAAATTATCAATCCAAACAAGCATTTGGTGATATTTCAGAAGGTGATCGTATCTTCAGCCGGTTTAGGCAACCGGAATTGAGACGCTTAATTGAACAAACGCTTGCATCCGCTAAATCCGGAAAAATTGATTACCATGAAGCTGGTTCCGGGGATCGCTGGTACAATGTGGAGATTTCCGCAATTCCTTGGGCGAGCGGTGAAAAGCCGAACTTTTTGCTGGGTTTCCATGATCAGACCGAAGCCAAGAGAACTGAGCAGATGCGTTCTGATTTTATTGCAAATGCAAGCCATGAATTGAGAACTCCATTGGCATCACTCCTTGGCTACATCGAAACAATTAAAGGCCCTGCAAGGGACGATGCCAAGGCGATAGATAAATTTACAGATGTGATGCTTGAGCAAGCACAACGTATGACACGACTTGTCAACGATCTGCTCTCCCTTAGCAGAATCGAAATGAAAGCTCACATGCGTCCGGAAGATGAAGTTGATCTGGGAGAAATTCTTTCCAGTGTCGCGTCCTCTCTGGATGGTATGGCAAAGCAAATGGGGATCGAAATCGAGTTCAATCGCCCAAAAGGCATCAAAGTGCTTGGCGATCGCGATGAATTGCTCGAAGTTTTCGAGAACCTGGTGGAAAATGCCTGTAAATACGGACAGGACGGAAAAAAGGTAATCCTTTCGGTCGATACGGATGAAAATTCAGCAGATGTGAGCGTTCGTGATTTTGGGCCGGGAATTGCAGTAGAGCACCAGCATCGTATCACAGAACGGTTTTACCGGGTTGATGTGGCGCGCAGCCGCGAGAAACAGGGAACGGGTCTGGGATTAGCCATTGTAAAACATATTCTTAACCGCCATGGTACCCGTTTGATGGTGAAATCCGAGCCAGGAAAAGGCGCAGAATTTACTGTAAAACTGGCTTTATCAACAAAAATGCATATTCAAAATAACGTTGTTAAAACATAAGCTTGCACTGTCATAAAACTTAGTTATTGGGCCGCTATAACTGCGCGCAGATGAGGAGGATAACTTCATCCTAGCGAAACAGAGGGCGGGCAATTCTTTTAAACTCCGTCCCGATTTTCAAAACGTTTTATTATGTCGGAGAAAAACATGAAATTCACCAAGTTTGTAAGCTACACAATTGGCGCAGCTCTTCTCGCTACCACAGCGATTTCATCAGCAAATGCTCGCGATCAAATTCAGATCGTAGGTTCTTCCACCGTTTTCCCATTCTCAACATCAGTTGCTGAGCAGTTTGGTCAGAAAACATCTTTCAAAACACCAGTTGTTGAATCAACTGGTTCCGGTGGCGGCATGAAGCTTTTCTGTGCTGGCGTTGGTGAAAATACTCCTGACATCACAAACGCTTCTCGTCGTATTAAAGAGAACGAATTCAAACTTTGCGGTGAAAACGGTGTTACTCCTGTTGAAGTTAAAATCGGCTTCGACGGTATTGTGATGGCTAACTCCAAGTCTGGTCCAGAGCTGAACATCACTCGCAAACAAATCTTCCTGGCTCTTGCTAAAGAAATTCCTGATGCAAGCGGTAAAATGATCCCTAACCCTCACAAGAACTGGTCAGACGTTGACCCATCTTTGCCAAACACAAAGATTGAGGTTCTTGGCCCTCCACCAACCTCAGGTACACGTGACGCTTTCGCTGAAATCGCTCTAGAAGGTGGTGCGAAGAAAATCGAAGTGCTTGCTGCTCTTCGCAAGTCCGACAAAAAAGCATTCAAGAAAATTGCTCACGCTGTACGTGAAGATGGTGCTTACATCGAAGCTGGTGAGAACGATAACCTGATCATTCAGAAGCTTGAAGCTAATGCAAACGCTTTTGGCGTATTCGGTTTCTCATTCCTTGATCAGAATGCTGACAAAGTGAAAGGCGCAGTTGTTGAAGGCAACGAGCCTGAGTTTGAAAAAATTGCTGCTGGCGACTACCCGATTTCCCGTTCACTGTTCTTCTACGTGAAGAAAGAGCACGTTGGTGTAATCCCAGGCATCGAAGACTTCGTTGCTGAGTTCACAGCAGAAAGCACATGGGGCCCAGACGGTTATCTTGCTGACAAAGGTCTTATCCCGCTTCCAGACGCTGATCGCACATCAATTGCAGCTTCTGCTAAAGAAATGGCTCCAATGTCATTCTAATGTCTTGTGGATGTCTATTGTCCTACACTTGTAACAACAGACATCTAACTTCTAAGTATGCTCCGGGCCTCACATTGGTAGTGATTGTGGTCCGGAGTATAGCCGGAAAAACCGGCTACCCAAAAAGCTATAATAAATAATATTGCGACAGGGGAGAGCGGCAGTGACTGCTTACATAATAATTGGTCTAATTGCGGCTATTGTTCTCTTTTTCTTTATAGGCCGTGGCCGTGCTATTGCTCTGGCCGGAGATAATTTTTCCCAACTCCATTCAAAGCCAGTCTATCACGGTGGTTATTTGGCCATCCTGGCGATATTTCCTGCCTTCATTCTTACACTCGTGTGGTCTGCACTCACACCAGGATTTCTGGATGGCCGGCTCGTAAGCCAGTTTTCAGACAAGATCCAGGAACTTACAGCTCCTCAGTTAGAGGCTTTCCTTCGCGATGTGCGTTCTCTTGCTCAAGTTGCAGAAGATGCTCGCGATACTCTGATAATAAGCTCAAAGGGCGATCTGCTTACAGCAGCGAAAGAGGCGGCGGATTCCTACGCTTCAATGGCTGCCACAAGTAATATAGTTCTTCTTATCCTTGTCCTTTTGATGGTAGGTGCCGGCGCCTATTATGGGTATACCAAGATTTCCTTGACGGTTCGCACAAGGCATTTTGTGGAGCGTTTCGTTACAGGAGTGCTGATTGCATGCTCCGCTGTGGCGATTTTGACAACCGTTGGTATTGTGTTTTCGCTGATATTTGAATCCATCCGTTTCTTTGGCAAAGTCCCGTTATTTGACTTCCTCTTCGGTTACCACTGGTCGCCTCAAAGCGCATTCGAAGGTGCCGGTCGTGAGGCGCTCTCTGATGACAACTCAAGAATTTTCGGCGCTATCCCGCTGTTCACCGGTACATTCCTGATCACATTCATTGCTATTTCTGTTGCAGCTCCGTTGGGGCTGATGTCTGCAATTTACATGTCCGACTATGCCGGCCCGAGATTTCGCGCTTTCGCAAAGCCTGTGCTTGAGGTTCTAGCCGGTATTCCTACCGTTGTTTACGGTTTCTTCGCTGCATTGACAGTAGCCCCTGCCATCCGTGGCTGGGGTGAAAGCATCGGCCTGTCCGTATCATCTGAATCGGCTCTGGCAGCCGGCTTGGTAATGGGGATCATGATTATTCCGTTTGTGCTTTCCCTTTCGGACGATGTTATCAACTCCGTACCCCAGTCACTGCGCGACGGTTCTTATGCCATGGGTGCTACAAAATCAGAAACGATCCGCAAAGTTGTCTTGCCTGCTGCATTGCCGGGTATCGTTTCCGCTTTGCTGCTGGCTATCTCCCGTGCTGTGGGTGAAACAATGATCGTAGTGATGGCGGCAGGCCTTGCTGCTAATCTGACCATTAATCCGCTGGAGGCTGTCACGACCGTTACGGTACAGATTGTGACACTGCTCGTGGGTGACCAGGAATTTGATAGCGCCAAGACGTTGGCTGCCTTCGCCCTCGGCCTCGTACTCTTCGTAATTACGCTTTGCCTCAATGTGATCGCTCTGCGCGTTGTCCAGAAATACAGAGAACAATATGACTGATATCATAAACCCATCTCCAGTTGGAACCGGAATCAAGTCCGGCAGTGATGAGCGCGAAGCCGTGATCAAGCGGCGTTATGCTGCTGAGAAGCGGTTTAAGTATACCGGTCTTGCTGCTGTTCTAGTATCTGTAGCATTTCTGATCCTGTTGCTGATTACGGTCGTGGGAAGCGGCATTCCGGCTTTCACCTACAATTATGTGAAAATTCCGGTGGACCTGACCAACATTGACTCAGCTACCCCCGAACAGGGAGATTACACAGGCCCGGTTCGTGCAGGTATCGGCGAGGCAATGCCATATCTGTCAGGCCGCAAAGGCCGCAGGCTCGCAAGAAGCATCATCTCCGGTGGTGCTGCAATTGAAGTGAGAAACGGTGTTATTGCCGATCCTGATACCGCAGGGAAAAAGTCAGAAATCTATGTGCCCAAATCCGACTTTGGCGATCTATATCTCAAAGGGCTTACCGCAAAAGGTGAGTACTCGAATCCTGATGCTAAAGTGGATGTGTCCGGGACTGAGGGTTCGGTGGAAATTAAATTCGGTTCTGAAGTGCTGCTCGATTTTCTGGCGGATGTTAAGGAAAAGGTTAGCGAACAGGCTGACAAAATTCGAAGACAGATGTCTCTGCTGCAATTAAGCTTGGATCAGCAACGCGAAATCAAAGCCGTTTCCAACAGTCAGGAAGCCATTGAACAAGCTAAAACAGCTGCCGCAAATCTGGAAGGTCAGATCGGGTTGCTGAAAGGGCGGTATGATGCATTGATTGAGCGCCGTAACAACGCAATCAGTGCCGAAGTGTTGGATACAGCAATGCCATCACTGCTGCTGCAGGTTGCCGGTGGTGTTATTAAATTGACCAAGGTGGATGGCAGCTCCGCTACCGGTGATGTGATCATTCCGCTGCAGTCCACAAGCGCCGCTGCTGGTGAATGGACCATGCAGATAATCAAAGATCCGGAAGAAAACAGAAAGTTCTCTGACCGCGAGATTGCTGTGGTGGACAGGCTCGTTCAAGATGGGTTGGTAGAAAATCGCTGGAACTCGATCTTCTTTTCAAAAGGCGCTAGCCGTGAACCGGAACTTGCCGGCATCTGGGGTGCCGTTGTGGGATCATTCTTCACAATGGTGATTACTTTGATGCTGTCCTTCCCGCTAGGCGTAGCTGCAGCCATTTATCTGGAAGAGTTTGCGCCAAAGAATAAGATCACAGCGCTGATTGAAGTGAACATCAACAATCTGGCTGCGGTGCCTTCCATCGTTTTTGGTTTGTTGGGCCTTGCAGTGTTCCTGAATTTCTTCAATCTACCAAGATCCGCACCTCTGGTCGGTGGTATGGTGCTGGCGCTGATGACGCTGCCGACTATCATCATTGCATCCCGCGCCGCCTTGAAAGCGGTTCCGCCATCAATTCGTGAAGCAGCATTGGGTGTGGGAGCATCGAAAATTCAGGCGGTTTTCCATCATGTGTTGCCATTGGCGATGCCGGGGATCCTGACAGGCACAATCATCGGTATGGCGCAGGCATTGGGTGAAACAGCGCCGCTTCTTATGATCGGAATGGTGGCGTTTGTTGTGGACATTCCGGCTACTCTGGTCGATCCGGCCACAGTATTGCCGGTCCAGATTTATATGTGGGCAGATTTCCCAGAACCGGGCTTCCAGCAGAAGACTGCGGCAGCTATTATGGTCTTGTTGGGCTTTCTGGTGGTTATGAATGCGCTTGCCGTATTTTTACGCAAGCGGTTTGAGCGTCGTTGGTAAGGGAGCCTGAGATGAACATGCAGACAATGCAGCAACAAGAAGATAATGTATCGAGTGAAATGACAGACACCCAAATCAAGATTTCAGGCAAAGACGTCAACGTACACTATGGTGAAAAGCAAGCGCTGTTTGACGTAAATCTCGATGTTCCAGAACGCCAGGTCATGGCTTTGATCGGACCGTCGGGGTGTGGAAAGTCCACCTTTCTGCGCGCCCTTAACCGCATGAATGACACCATTGATATTTGCCGGGTCAGTGGACAAATCACCCTGGATGGAAAAGACATCTACGACAAGGATATTGACGTGGTGGAGTTGCGGGCGCGTGTGGGCATGGTGTTCCAGAAACCCAATCCGTTCCCGAAATCAATTTTTGAAAACATCGCCTACGGCCCGAAAATACATGGTCTGGTTCGCACAAAATCAGATATGGAAGAAATCGTTGTAACAAGTCTGCAGCGTGCCGGATTGTTTGATGAGGTGAAAGATCGTCTCCATGAACCGGGAACCGGCCTTTCCGGTGGCCAGCAACAGCGTTTGTGCATCGCAAGGGCAATAGCGGTGAGTCCGGAAGTGATTCTGATGGATGAGCCCTGTTCAGCGCTTGATCCGATCGCCACAGCAAAGGTTGAGGAACTGATCGACGAACTTCGCCAGAATTATACGATTGTTATCGTGACTCACTCCATGCAGCAGGCAGCACGCGTGTCTCAACAAACTGCCATGTTCCATTTGGGTAATTTGGTGGAAGTGGGAGACACTGATACAATTTTCACGAACCCGACCGACAAAAAGACCCAGGATTACATCACCGGTCGTTACGGGTAATTAGTGGATCACCAGGAAGTAGATAACACTCATGTCCATGAATGAACATACAGTCACAGCCTTTGACGAAGACCTGCAATATCTGGTCGACAAGATCTCAGAGATGGGTGGCAACGCGGAAAGCATGGTTGCTCGATCTGTTACGGCACTTGTAACGGCTGACAAGGGCTTGGGACAGTCCGTTGTCGCTGATGACAAGGTGCTTGATAGCCTGCAACAACAGGTGGATGATCAGGTCGTACTACTGATAGCAAAACGTCAGCCCATGGCGACTGACCTCCGTGAGGTGATTGGCGCCCTTCGCATGGCGATCGATTTGGAACGTATCGGCGATCTCGGCAAAAACGTTGCACGACGTGCTTTCCAGATCGAAGACAATCTTCCCCCAAAGAAACTTCTGCGCGGACTTCAGCATTTGACGGATGTTTCCCTTGAACAATTGAAAGACGCCCTGGATGCGTTTGCAGCCAGAGACATAGAAAAAGCAAAGCAGGTCTGGGATCGTGACGACGAAATTGACAGTCTCTACACCTCCCTTTTCCGTGAGCTTCTTACCTACATGATGGAAGACCCGCGCAACATCACCCCGTGCATGCACCTCCATTTCGTGGCCAAGAACATCGAGCGTATGGGCGACCATGTCACGAATGTTGCCGAGCAGGTTGTGTATCTTGTGACAGGCGAAAT
>CAWUJF010000035.1:0-12841 GCA_963922405.1 uncultured Hyphomicrobiales bacterium
CCGATATCAGTTCTGAATGTGGAAGAGGTTGATGGAGATTTCGACGCTCGTTTTTCAGCGACTTACCGCACTTATCGATATCGGATAATCAACCGGATGGGGCCCCTGACCGTCGAACGGGAACGGGCCTGGTGGATCAGATTTCCACTTGATGTGGAAGCCATGGACAAGGCGGCTAAGGAATTGTTGGGAACACATGATTTCTCTACTTTTCGATCCACCGATTGCCAGGCGAAATCCCCCATCCGCACAATGGATCAGTTGGATGTAAAGCATGTTAGCGAGACTGAAATTGAGATAATTGCTGGCGCTCGCGCATTTCTGCACAACCAAATCCGTTCGTTCGCCGGTTCGCTTAAAATGATTGGTGATCATAAGTGGAGCACGCAGGACCTAATTGATGCACGCGACGCCCGTGACCGAAAACGATGCGGTCCGGTTGCGCCGGCCTGCGGACTTTATTTCCTGAAAGTTGACTACTGACACTATTCGCTTTCTAAGCTAGGCTTTGAGGATGCGAAACGAGCACAACCGACGAGAATTCAGATTCCTGGTGTTATCGGCTATTTTTCTCGCGGCTCTGATCTGGTTCTTACCCACATCTGATTTTGATCTTTCGCGTGAAGATTGCCAGAAACTGCAAAAACTCGCAGAAGATGAATACTTCCAGGAATTTCAGTTTGACGAGTCGTGGAGTTTTGAGGACTTCACCTGCAATTCTCATGAGAGTGCAATCCTCAATGCGTTGCAGTTTCTCAAATCCACGCAGTTTCATTTGCCAGACGATGAGAGAGATTTTGATTTTTATGCATGGATCAAGGGCAGGAATCCAACATTTACAAAACGCGAAATACTGGCTTTTTCCGGCATTGCCAGAATAGAAGAAAACCGGATTGAAATTTCCACAATCAAGCTTGATGAGGCTGATCCAGTTTCAATTGCAAACATTCTGATACATGAAACACGCCATCTGGAAGAGGGTTTTAATTCTCATGTGAGGTGCAAAAAAGACCGGCAAAAAAGCTGTGATGTCCGGCTTGAAGAAGATCCCTTTGCCGGTGGAGCCTACAACTACAATGTCATCTATCTTCATCGATTAATAGAATATGGCCATGTGAGCCGATCGGAAAGATACTCAGCTGAGCAACTGATGGCGCTGATCCTGGAAAACCAGTTCAATCACATCTCTCCACAATCACTTGCGAAATATCAGGTCGGTCTGTGAATGCCGTAACCTGTCGAACAATGTTGTATTCAATCAAACAATTATCAGAGTAATCGAAATGTCCTATCCAACATTCATAACCGAACCAGCACGAGAAATTCCCGTCATACATTCAACAGATGTGCTCGTTGTGGGCTCGGGGCCTGGTGGGCTTTCTGCCGCACTTGCTGCCGCAAGATCCGGTGTGGAAGTGACACTGGTGGAGCGTTTTGGTTGCTTTGGTGGGAATATCACCACCGTTGGCGTTGAAGGCTTTGCCTGGTACCGGCACGAGCAAACAGTTGAAGCAAACGGCATAGGCAGGGAGTTTGAGGAACGCGCCAAGGCGATGGGCGCTGCAGTGCCTGAAAGTCAGTCATTGTCTTACGAACTTGATAGCGAGGGCTTCAAACTTGTAGCTGACCGTCTCGTGGAGGAGGCAGGGATACACCCTATGCTTCATAGACAGTTTGTTGCTCCGATCATGGAGAATGATGCCATTGCCGGAATCATTGTTGAGTCAAAAGCAGGCCGGGAAGCGATTAGGGCGAAAGTGGTGATTGATGCGACAGGAGATGCAGACATTGCCCAACGCGCAGGAGTTCCCACGACAACACTGCCAGTTGAAGAACTTCAGGCCGCTTCTGTCATGTTTCATGTGGCTGGTGTTGATAAAAGGAAATTCATGGAAGGGGTAAAAGCTGATCCGCAAACCTACCGCGACTGGGACAGTGGTGAATGGAAGGTGGAAACTTCCGGCAAGGAGGACAAAATGTTCTCCCCATTTTTGAAGAAACCTTTCGAGCAGGCGATTAGCGACGGCCATATACCAGCCAATCTTAACACCATTTCAGGAACCTGGGGAGCGGTGCACGATAGTGGTGAGATGACCTATATGAACTTAATTCATTTAGGTGGATGCGATGGCACAGACCCTGACAGCCTGACGCATTTTGAGATCGAAGGCCGGAAACAGGCCATGCTCGCCATTGATGCTTTGCGACGCTACACGCCGGGATGTGAAGGAGTGCGCCTCAGAAACTTCGGAATGACGATTGGCATCAGGGATACGCGCAAGATAGATGCAGCTTACAACATGACTGAGTCTGACGTTCGAAATGAAGGCAGGTTTGAAGACAGTGTTGGAATCTATCCTGAATTTATCGATGGATATGGCGTTTTGATCCTGCCCACCACGGGAAGGTACATGCAAATTCCGTATCGCTCCATGTTACCGAAAGGCATTAAAAATTTACTGGTGACAGGCAGGGCAACTGGTGGTGACAAGATTGCGCACGCCGCTACTCGCAATATGGCATGCTGCGCCGTTGCCGGTCAGGGAGCCGGAATTGCGGCAGCGCAATCCGTTAAGTCAAACAGGGATGTGGCTGAGGTTGATATGTCACTGATTCAATCCGAACTAGTGAAGCAAGGGGTCCGCATCAATTAAGCGGAAAACACGTCCCTCCTCAAATTAACTCAAGATTTGCCAAAGCAAATAGAGGCTCGCGAATGAACCGATTGCAAAGGCCGGAGTGCGTGCAAACGGGATACCAGCCGTGTAGACGATTACATGTGCCACTCTCGCCCAGAAGAAAATTGCAGCTGCGGTTACTGTGCTTTGATCAGCCTTTCCGGAAACGTTCAGTACCAAAATCAGAACAGCGAAGGGAACGAGTGATTCCAGAAGATTGAGATGCGCTCGATTGCTGCGTTTTGCCCAAACCGGTAGTTTATCTGTGGGTGGCAGATCTGTGGATCCAGCTCTGAAGCCCACAAGTCCGGCATACAAAGCAGTATAAGGGATCCACAAAAAGAGCGCTAATCCAGCTGACAGTGCAAGCCAATACAATTCCCCTGACATCACTCAATCCCTTGCTGGTTACATCTGCATCATTTCTGCGACTTCAATTGTCCCTTCATACTCAAGGTGAGGACAGGGTTTCGCGAGCGCTATGGCGGCATCAATATTGTCAGCTGAAATGATGGTCAGCCCGGATAGTGGATTGGAGCCTCCATTATCTTCCACGCCATTTGCGGTTATGGTTTTCGACATTCCAACAGGCGCGCCTGGATTGACAAGTTTGTCTCCCAAGCCTTCCATCCAGTTGTTCCATTTACCCATTACTTCATTTCTTTGTTCATCGGTTTCCGGCATTTTTCCACCGTGGAATGCAAGTACAAAGTCAGCCATGTTTTTCTCCTCAAGCTGCAAGTTTTTCAAGTTTGGTGAATGATGATGACCAACCTTGATTATGTTTTTGTGCGGTTTCGTCATCAGGAAGATTGGAATGGATCATTGTGAACAGTGTTCCACCGTTTCCATCCGATTTCACTTCAAAGCGGACAGAACTTTCGTGGCCGCGAACATCATTTTCGTCGTGCCAGGCCCATGAGAAATCGACCGAGTTCGGTGGATCAATTGCAAGTACTTCGCCGGTCACTTTGTAAGTGTTGCCTTCTGAACCTTTCATCACTGAACTCCAGGCGCCTAGATCGGATAAGCTCAAATTATGCTCCGTGATCGTTATTCCAACGGGACCCCACCATTTCAATAAATGTTCCGTTTGCGTAACAAATGCGAATACCTTTTCGGGACTGGCCTTGAAATGTTTTTCTATTTTCAGTTCACTCATTACAAATCGCTTTCTTCATTAAGTATGTTTTCCAGCCTATCCAGACTGTTTTCCCAGAACTCACGGTAGTTCAGAGCCCATTCGCTAATTGCCTGTACGGCTTGCGGGCGAACCGAGTACATTCGCCTTTGCTTGTCTATGCGCTGATGAATGATTCCGGCTTCGCGTAGGACCTTTAAATGCCTAGAAATAGCCGGTGGTGAAATATCGCCCTGGGCATGCAAGTCTCCTGCAGGTAACTCACCCTCATTCAACAATCGCTCTACAATGGCAAAGCGTGTTGAATCCCCCAATGCTGCAAATTGTGTGTGAAGATTAATCATGGATTCCCTTATTTCAAATTTATGTTAATTAACATAAATCCAAATTAAAGGATGTCAATGATCAATTTATTGAGTAGCTATTTACCAGAGGCTATCCATTGCTCTACCTTCCCACTTGGCATCATAGTCAGGGCCACCTACCTCATTATCAGATAGGTAAGCCAGGACCTCACCAGGGGTCGGAAGCGTGTTGGGATCAACCTGTGCATCCTGTTCCCAAAGCCTGGAGCGAACGATTGCTCTACCGCATTGGAAATAGATCGCCTGTGTTTCGATCACGATCACCGAACGAGGCTCCTTTTCGTCAACTGCAAAGGATGCTTTAATTTCAGGATCAACGGATAGGTGCGCAAGCCCGTTAACCCGCAAAGCGGTTCTCGAGCCCGGAATCAGGAAGCAAAGGGCGACTTTTGGTTCGCGAACGATATTCTTGAGCGAGTCAGTTCGGTTGTTACCTCTCCTGTCAGGCATCATCAGTGTTCGGTTGTCATGAACTCTGACAAATCCGGGAAAATCTCCTCTGGGAGAACAATCCAGACCTTCGGGACCTGATGTAGCCAGGGTGCAAAAGGGTGAAGCCTCTATGAAGGCCTGATACTGCGGAATGATTTCCGACACCTCTTTCACGAGAGAGGTTTTACCGGGTTTTCCGTATAACGCTTCCAACTCTTCAAGTGACGTAATTCGGGTCATCTGAAATATCCCTCAAGAAAATTACCATAAATCTGGGTGAGTGTTTCGAGATCCGATAGCGGTGTTCGCTCATCGACCTTGTGCATGGTTTGCCCAACGAGACCAAACTCAACTACCGGACAATAGTCCTTTATGAATCGTGCATCAGATGTGCCGCCTCCGGTTGACAGCTGAGGTGTCAAACCTGTCACGTTTTTGATAGCGGCAGAAAGGCCGTAAACCAATGTTTCATCCTTGGTTAGAAAGACTGGTGATACTCTTCCTAGCCAAGTGACTTCGAATTCAATCGGCTTATCCTTGCCACGACGAATTACAGAATTTTCTGCCCCGTGAGAAAGGCGCGCGACAATTTCGTTGCGGATTGTTTCACCGTTCCAGAGATCATTGTAACGAATGTTGAAACCTGCGCTGACGCTAGCTGGAATCACATTGGTAGCCGGATTACCCACATCGATTGTTGTGACTTCCAAATTGGTTGGTTGAAACTGATCTGTACCCTCATCAAATGGCGTACCCAATACCGCGTTTAGCATATCCACTAGACCATTAATGGGGTTATCAGCGAGATGCGGATAAGCTGAATGTCCCTGCACACCATGGACGGTAATCCGGCCTGAACAAGATCCCCGGCGACCATTTTTGATAACATCGCCGATGTGGTTTGAATTGGAAGGTTCTCCGACGATACACGCGTCCCAGCTTTCTCCTTTTTCCGCCGCCCATTTGAGAAGCTTGTCAGTTCCATTAATTGACGGTCCCTCCTCATCTCCCGTGATCAGAAAGGAAATAGAACCAAATGGCATATTTGTTTGAAGGAAAGCTTCGACTGCGGCCATGAAACAGGCAATCCCGCCTTTCATATCAACCGCACCACGACCCAACATTTCACCGCCTACGACGTCTCCAGCAAATGCATCACGCGACCAATCATTTGGATTTCCGATCGGGACAACATCCGTATGTCCTGCGAACATAACGTGTGGTGTGCCCTCACCGAGGCGCGCATAGAGATTTTCCACGTCAGGCGTTTCATCGTCTGAGAAGATTACTCTCTCCACGTTGAACCCGAGCGCTGATAACTCCTTCTCAAGATAGGAAAGAGCACCTCCTTCTTCTGGCGTTATTGAAGGGCATTTGATCAATTCTCTTAGAATTTCTGCTGGACGGGAAAGTGCTTGTGTCATGACTTGCTTGTAGCCCTTTTCTCTTGATATGGAAAGTACAGGGCCGGCCGATCAGACAAGGTAATTCAGGTTTTTTGTTTAACCTTCATATTTCTCTTGATTGGCGTTTTTTCTGGCTCAATCAGCATGATTTTCTGCCAGATTTTTCTTGCTAGATTTCCACCCAACGCTTCCACATCATTGACGGCATTCACAACCTCCATATCGGGGACAGCTTGTGCGTAAAGAGCAGAAATTTTTCCCGTTATTGACAACATTTCACTGCAATAATCGAGATAACGTACCAGTTCTGCTGGTTTCAGTTTCCGTTCTGGAGATGATTTTGTGGGCGTGAAACCAGCCTGCAATGAAATCGGATCTTTAGTCAGCTGATGCATATCAATGATATG
Source organism: uncultured Hyphomicrobiales bacterium (assembly GCA_963922405.1). Taxonomy (GTDB): domain Bacteria; phylum Pseudomonadota; class Alphaproteobacteria; order Rhizobiales; family Rhizobiaceae; genus JAALLB01. The sequence continues at coordinate 6,430 of CAWUJF010000035.1, forward strand.
AATGACAGAGCGTAAGCCGTGCAGGCCATCAAGGACTTTACGCCGCTTGATCCGTTCTTCCATTTTGGCGATCGTCAAAAATCCAATCACAATCAAGACTACCGCATTGATCAGAGCTTCTATGCCTTGCACGAAATCGAACGCACCAGTGGATATCCGATCAAATGTCAGGAACCTGCCCACGAAGAAGAAAATCAAAATGCCAGCGACAACGCTTAACGCTGTAAACAGCCGAACCCAACGAATTGGCTGGGACAACTCTTCTGTCCTTGCTTTGGCGTCGATTGCTATGGATTTTATTTCAGTTGCCACGCCTACCAAACTTGCAGCCGGAAAGCGCTCGCGCACGCGGGTCTCAAGAATCTCGGCAGTCTTGATAATCTTATCAGGATTTAGCGTCGTGTAAGGCATAGTACTGAAATATCAGAAAACTATTGCCAAACCGTTTCATTCATTGAGACCGAATGGAGGCGGGCCATGCTCGTTCACCTCCTGCTTAGAGGGCCAGAAGGAAAGCGCCAGGAAGAGCAGTAGATTGATGCCGCTGAATACAACGAGGAGCGACAAAGCGCCGGGCAATCCAATATCGTGAAGGCGCTTCACAAACAGGGCAAAAAGCGACCAGATGGAAAGGATTACCGAAACGAAAAATCCTAACAAAAAGAAACCGATCCCACCGCCAGAATCCTGTGCACCACCGATTTGCAGCAAAAAATAGAGTTGCGGAAGCAAGAGAAAAAAGGCTCCCAGCGCAAAAGAACGACGGGCTATTCTACCGCGAAAACTGAAAAACAACCATTTGAGCGTTGGTGGTTCGGATGACTTTTGATCAATCATAATTTGTCTCTTAAAGCATACCAACTCAGGGCAAGCGGGAGCAACGGCCAACGCAGTGCAGCTCCACCGGGAAACTTTGGCGTGGGCAAGGATTGCATAATGTCAAATCTGGCCATCTGCCCATGAATTGCTTCGGCAGCTATCTTACCCGACATTGTAGCCATGTGCACACCGGAGCCGGAATATCCTGAGATGCTCAGGATCCCGTCTTTGCGGAATTCATAGTGCGGCAGCCGCCTGACTGTTATGGCAAGCGTTCCTCCCCATGCATAATCAATGCGAGCGTCAGCCAGTTGCGGGAAAACCTCCAGCATGGGTTTTCGAACGGTTTTTGTTATGTCTTTGGGGAACGTGTAGGAATAATTTTCCCCCCCGCCAAATAACATGCGGTTATCCTGAGATATTCTGAAATAATTCACGACAAAGCGGGAATCATAGACGGCTTCACCATCGCGTATCAAAGACCTACACACATCCTCATCGAGTGGTTCTGTTGCGATGATAAAATTGTTTATGGGCATGACCCGATCAGCAACTTTGTTGTCGAGCGAACCGAGATATCCGTTTGCTGCCAAAATTACATGATCAGATGTGATCTCAGCCTCTTCGGTTGTTACGGTACATGGCGGCCCACCCTGAACTTTCGTAACACGGCTCATCTCATAAAAAGTTGCACCAGCATTCTCAGCTGCTGTGCACAGTCCTCGAACATAGTTCAGAGCATGAAGGTGGCCCGTTCGAGTATCAAGCATTCCACCAGAGTAGTCAGGTGATCCGATTTTTTCCCTAAGTTCTTCTGGTTGAAGATAGCTGACAGAGTCATAGTCGTATTCTTCATTCAGAAGCTCTACAAATTCCTGAAGCTCCCTGTCATATTTCTGTCGGTGATTTGCTTCAATTGTTCCTGGTTTGTATGAGCAGTCAATTTCGTGTTTTTCAATTAAGTCACGTACGGTGTCACAAGCTTCGACACCCAGATCAAATGCTTGTTTTGCGTGTGATTTGCCCACCAGGCTTTCGAGTTCATCAGGGCCGATGCGTTGACCGGAACCGACCTGCCCGCCATTACGACCGGAAGCACCCCAGCCAATCCGATGCGCCTCCAAAACGCAAACTTTGTATCCCAATTCGGAAAGATGAAGTGCCGCAGAGACTCCAGAAAAGCCTCCGCCAATGATGGTCACATCAAATTTGAGATTTCCCTTTGCTGATGCAAATTCATCCAATGGATTTGCAGTGGCGGCATACCAAGACGGTGCGTGTTGTCCCGGTTTATCGTTTGCATCCAGTAGGGAAAGAGCCATTATACACTCAAGAGCAGATGCTCGCGCTCCCAGGGTGAAATAACCTTCATGAATTCATCATGTTCGGCTTGCTTGATTGCAATCAGGATTTCACAGAACTCCGTGCCCAGAACCCGTTTGAGGTCATAGCATCCATTGAGTGCGTCCATCGCACCAATCAAACTATATGGCAGGTCCCGACTACGCTCTTCGAATTCTACTGAAGCCTCTTTTCTTGGCTTAACCTGTTTGGTCATTCCGAGGTATCCACAAGCAAGGGAAGCTGCGATCGCCAGATAGGGATTGGAATCTGCGCCGAGAACCCGATTTTCCACCCGTCTTGCTACTGGTTTGGCGCGAGGAGCACGCAGTCCAGCTGAGCGGTTATCATGTCCCCACTCAAGATTTACCGGTGCGGACATGCCAGGAACCAGTCGACGGTAAGAATTCACATAAGGTGCCGCAAACAACGATGCTGCATGCATGTATTCCTGTGTGCCACCGATAAAGTGATAGAACTTCGAACTGGGAGAACCATCTTTCTTGGAGAAGATATTGTCACCAGTTTTAGCATCCACCACGCTCTGGTGGATGTGCATTGCGCTTCCCGGTTGGTCTTCCATCGGTTTTGCCATGAAAGTGGCATGGATCCCGCATTGCAGTGCCGCTTCCCGGATCAATCGCTTGTAAAGGAATACTTCATCCGCAAGCTTCAATGGATCACCGTGCATCAGATTGATTTCCAACTGGGCAGCACCGGATTCTTGAATGATCGTATCTATTTCCAGGTTTTGCGCTTCTGCATAGTCATAGATATGCTCGATTACCCTTTCGTGTTCATCCACGGCTGAGAGAGAGTAAGCCTGATTGGACAGGCTTTGACGGCCGGAACGGCCTATCGGTGGTTCCAGCGGGTAATCGGGGTCGGTGTTCGGCTTAGTTAGGTAAAATTCAATTTCCGGAGAAACGATTGGTAACCAGCCTTTTCTGCGATAAAGGCTGACGACCTTCTTCAAAACCTGCCGAGGTGCATAAGGAATGGATTCTCCATTTCGGTCAAATGCGTCATGCAATATCTGGATGGAAGGATCGTTTGCCCAGGGAACAGCGCGTGCAGTCTCTATGTCAGGCACCAGATAGACATCTGCATCTATGTCATAACCGTCGATATCGATATCCGGGTATTCGCCCGTTATCGTGGACATAAACAGCGAGATTGGTAGTCTGATTTCAGCTTCCTTGATATATTTTGAAGCTGGCATGACCTTCCCGCGGGCAACACCTGCCATATCAGGAATCACACATTCGACTTCATCCACACGGTTTGCGCGTATCCAGTCATAAAGTTCTTTTTTAGATCCGCTTTCCAGATCGGGAGATATATCCAGGCTTATCTCCGGCTTTGCCTTTTCCATGTTACACCAATTGTGATGTCTTACTGCACTGCATTACACTGTGCGCAGACACCATCCATGATCGCGGTCTGAAACTTCCATATGAAAGTTTTCTTCTTCCGCAAATTTTGCCCGACAGAAAATATCCACAAAGTCATCGCCGAAATATTCTCGGAAAAATTGCGACCCGTCGAACGTCTGTAAGGCTTCTCGCCAACGGGTAGGTAATTCGATGCCTTCGTAAGGTTCTTCTCCTTCCATGGATTCCGGGCCAGGGTCAAGCCTGTGTTTGATACCATGGTGAATTCCAGCCAATACAGCAGCTGTGAGGAGATAAGGATTTACGTCAGCTCCAGCGATGCGGTGCTCAACTCTTTTGTCTTTCGTTCCGGAGATCGGAATCCTGAGTGACACAAGTCGATGGTTGCGACCCCAATTGCCAGCATTGGGCGACCATCCTGATTTTCTATACCGGCGGTAGGAGTTTGCAAACGGAGCACAAACACCCATGGACTGGCCCATGGTTTCCATCAGACCACCAATCGCATGAAGTAGTCTGGATTCATCCTGACCAAAGATATTGTTTCCATCATTGTCCAAAACACTCACATGGATATGGCAACCGCTGCCGCCGCTTTCAGCTAATGGCATAGCCATAAATGAAGCTAAATTGTTATTGGCTGTGGCAATGTTGCGAATGGCATGTTTGAGCATCAGAAAATCTCTGGCATGATCAGGAATGTTGCCTGAGTGATCCAGGTTCATCTCAAACTGGCTATCGCCGTACTCACACAAAATGGATGTGAGCGGAATGGATTGGGCCGAGCTCACATCTTTCACTTGATTGAGAAACCCCTGAACATCCCTAAGCGGTTCAAGGGCGTAGACTTGTGGCCCCTCAAACTGCGGCCAACCATTGGCTGGAGAAATCGGGGTTGGTGGTTTCTGAGTGGCATCCAGAAGGTAGAATTCACCCTCCAGAGCAATCACTGGCTTCAATCCATCTTCATTGAACCGATCCAAGACGCGTTCCAAGACTGACAGAGGGTCTGTGGGCAGCACCTGATTGTTTTTGTCATACGCCCTCAGAAAGACCTGAGCTGTGGGAACCGTTGCCCAGGGCACTGGACGCAGACTTCCTTCAATTACGCGATATGTGATATCCGGGTCTCCAACCAGAGGAGGCTGTAAAAGGGCATCTGGTGTTGCGCCGCGTACGTCTGCAAACATCAATGACAATGGCAAGTTTGCACCCTTTTCGAACAATTTTTCCAGACCATCACCGGGGAATTGTTTACCACGAAGGATACCATTTGAGTCCACAATCAGAACATCGATTGATTGTGGCTCAGGATTGTTTTCCAGATAAGAATTGATTTCGGAATTCATGTGAACCTTACTGGACTTCTGCCCAGGTAGCATCAAGAGACTTACGCGCCTTTGTTACCATTTCGTCAATCTCCTCATCGGTGATAATGAGCGGAGGAGAAGCAACCATGGTATCTCGAACAGCCCGCATAACCAGCCCATTTTTGAAACAATGGTCACGGCATATCACACCCACCGATCCATAATCATCAAACCGCTTCCGTTCGGGTTTTTGAGGCACCAACTCAATGGCAGCCAATAGGCCACGGGTTCTGACTTCACCAACTATTGGGTGATCTTCAAGTGTCTTCATTTTTTCTGCGAACAGGACTGATGTGTGGTCGCGCGTCCGGTTGATGAGGTTCTCACGCTCCATAATCTCGATGTTTTTCAATGCAGCAGCACAACAGGCCGGGTGGCCGGAATAGGTATAGCCGTGAAAGAACTCGCCTGCCGTATCGAACATTTCTTGTGCACGTTTCTCGGAAAATGCCACCGCGCCAATAGGCAGATATGCTGATGAAAGACCCTTTGCCATCGAAATCATGTCTGGTTCCAACCCATAGTGAATTGAACCGAACCACTCTCCCAATCGGCCAAAACCGCAAATTACTTCATCGGCAATGAACAGAATATCGCGCTCTTTACAAATCCGCATAATTTCCGGCCAATAACTGTCTGGTGGAATAATGACCCCTCCAGCACCTTGAATAGGTTCAGCGATAAATGCTGCTACACGATCTTCTCCGAGTCGATCAATCTCGGCTTCCAATGCACGAGCCCTTTCAAGTCCAAAGGCTTCTGGATCACTGTCTCCACCCTCGTCAAACCAATAGGGTTGATCAATATGCATTATGTCCGGAACCAACGGCCCGCCCTGACCATGCATTGCGGCCATGCCACCCAATGAGACACCTGCCATGGTTGATCCGTGATAGGCGTTTTTCCGAGCGATAATTACTGTTTTCTCCGGCTTGCCTTTCGAAGCCCAATAGGCTCTTGCAACACGCAGTGCAGTATCATTCGAATCCGATCCTGAAGTATTGAAGAAAATGCGGTTAAGATCACCGGGTGTGATTGACGCTATTTTCTCTGCCAGTTCAGCGGCAGGCGCATGGGTCGATTTGAAGAATGTGTTGTAGTAGGGAAGCTCTTGCATCTGCTCGAATGCGGCTTTCGCAATTTCATCCCTGCCATAACCCACATTAACGCACCAAAGCCCTGCCATTCCATCAAGGATGCGCTGACCATTTGAATCCCAGATATGAGATCCGTTTGCCTGAGTAATCAGACGCAAATCATCCATGCCCAAATCTTTGGTATCCATGAATGGATGCCAATGATGCTCCAAGTCACGTTGTTTAATCGTGTTTGCGTCCGGGAAATTTGGTTTTGGTTCCATATTGGCTCCACAAGCAGCTAAAAAAGGTTTCAAATACAACAGGTCATGAAAATTCACGATTTGCAACAGCACAATCTTCGTCTTGCAAAATTCTGTCAACAGGATAATCTTTTTCATCAGAATTTAGA
>CAWUJF010000036.1:0-12723 GCA_963922405.1 uncultured Hyphomicrobiales bacterium
TGTGGGAACGTCCTTCGTCAGCTCATGTTAGTGACACATCAAGCTCTGTTTCTGAACCAATAAACAATCTGGTAGTGTTTTCGAACTCAACCATGATTTGATTGTTATTCAATATCCTTGCAGCTGACACCGCCTGACCATGCAGCAACTTGTTCAACTCTTTGTTCCGGTTCTCAAACAATTCTTCTATGCTGGTGGGTGATACTTTGTGGGCCTGTAAATTATAAATCACCGAAATACGCGCCTCGATGTCGTCATCATAATCATAACCCATGCTCTCAAAGAAAACCCTTAGCCGGAACAAATCCAGCGCGTCGTGATCAAAAATCCGGTCATGCGCTTCCACAACCACCAGAGTAGCTATGTTTATGAATCTAACTCCCAGTCCATGAATGTGATACCCCCAAAGTGCATCCAAATAGCTCACTGTGCCGGTTCTCGGGACTAAAGAAAGGTAATCAAAGCTGCTCAGATTTTCGTTCCGTGGTGGGTAGTGCGAGAAAAACAACTGCAGAAGCTCGCGTTGCAGTTCAAGAAATTCTTCTACCTGTTCTTCAATATAAACTTCCATTTGATTTCTCTTCACAATCGATCATGATTTTGAATACAGCTAAATACTATCAACCCAGTTTTCATACAAACCATTTTGCAATAGGCTCAGGATTAGGATTGAACCCAGCAGCCAGGTTATTTTGCGATTGCCATGTCTTATGAATTTGAAGTTGAACGCACTGAACACAACGGATCAATCGGTTATGAAATTGAACTCGATCCTGATCAGTTTAATGCGTTGGAAAACGAACCCCAGAAATTCATCAGCCAACTAGCTTTTGTTATTGAGCACGCGCTTGAAGCTGATCTCCAGGAACTGCGTGCGGCAGATCAAGAGATTGGAGTGCGAATTCTTGCGATGTCGGCCACTTATGCCTCCAGTGAGGTTATAGACAAAACCGTTATTCAGTTACGACAGTATTTGGGGCCTTTTTCAGATGAGCATGGAATTACTTTAAAATTCAAGTTCTCAATATCCGGTTACGGCGAAAAAGAACCCATTTATGTAGATGAGCTGGGTGAAACACATCAGAAGTTTTTCCTCGCAGCAGAAGAAATCTGGAAATTTGTTTCAGAATACTCAGAAGAAATTCACGGTGAGCCACTCACTGGCGACGAACTTGTAAATTTCGCCATAGGTGCGGCAATTGATGATAAAGACGATAATGTGGAAGGAAGTGTGGTAGCAATCGGTTGCTGGCTGGGCAATGAGATGATTGCGGCAAACAACAAACTTACCTGGGGCGTTATTATTGAAGAGGATTATGAGGAACTTTGCGTTCTACTGAAAACAAAGGACCAAGTCCATTATGCACTCTTTCCATTTTCGGCGGTCAGAAAAAGACTTCAGGAGGGAGTGAAGTTTGATTGTCGAGCGTTGGTCAACGCACTTCTTGCCGATGTTCCGGAGTAAAAACTCCTGTCCAACCATGCCTCTGAGGTATCAGGACCCAGCGGGAACACAACACTAATCTTAAAAGATCCCCGGAGAGCCACGTGTGCAACAACTCTCCGGGGCGCGGCTGCACTAAGAGGACATGGTGGACGGAGTGTGGGAACGTCCAATCCTCTTCCGCTTTAGGGTTTGCGCTCACGCAGGTAGCTTCGCTACTGCTCCGTGAGGGCGCGCCATACGGCGCGGTCAGTATTTGCTTCCCGGAGCTTCGCTCCGTAATCTTCCCTCCCTTCGCGGCAGCACCAGCAAAGCTGAGCCGGTGGGGGTTGCCTTCTTTCCTTGCGCAACACGTCTCTCGGCTTATCTGCCTCATTCAGCGGTCAAAGCCAACATGACATAAATAGCATCTTATGACATATATGTCATGGTAAATTGTGTGCAGGCCGGTCCAATTATTTTCATGAGTGCAAAAGAAGTATTTGGCGCGGCAGTTCGCTTAAAGCGCATGAAACTTGGCATGTCTCAAGAGACGCTGGGGCTGAAAATAGGCCTTGATCAGGGCTATGTTAGCCGCATTGAATTAGGCAAAATGAACATCACACTCGACACAATGGAAGAAATCTGCAAGGTCCTAAAAGTGGATGTTGCCGAGATGTTTGGGGGTGGTTGTTAGAACAATGTTAGTTCACATGGACATACGCCAGCCCTCGCGCGGCTTCACGCTTCGGTCGTTCGAAGCTAAATTTGATTTCATCAAATTTTCCCGGAAGGGCCGCTTCTCACCCCCTACAAAATAAATTGTCCGAGGAGGTGCATTGTGCGGCTGCGCCCACCGCTTCGTGAGAGGTTTCTACGCCCCGGGGTTCGAGCAAAACGAACCCCACGGAAACGATAGGAGAGATGAATGGGAGTGGCAAGGGGGAACGGCAGCTATGCGGACAAAGCTGACATATGATTATTCGTAATATTTGCCTCTCAACAAGATCTCAGCGCAGACTCGCCAGGGGTTTTTACCCGGTGCAACACCACCTTTTTTTAGACAGGATTTGCCGCAGGCTGAAGCAGCCTCTAGAAACATTTGGACATTCCCATTTTCCCAGCCTAGTGCACCTGTTCCATAGGGAGGGGAAGGGTTTGTTTCCTCTATAATGTCCTCTGCCTCTTTGTCTTTTGCAAGAACATTCAAAAACTCTATGAAGCTTGCCTCATCCTTTACGTGCACAACTTGATCGTTAGGGTCTATATGCATCAATTTCCTATTAATTAATTGTTCGCCAATTCACGAACCTCATTGAACATCTCGCCAAGGAATTCTTAAAGCAAAATCTGCAACTATGGGCTCACAGCAATCATTCTTTAGAATCTATTCAGATGTTTGCTACCGCCCAAAGATGCTAAAAATAGAATTACATTAGGTGCATGATGGGCTTGTTGAATCCATTGGGGCTTTCCGAATTAAAATGAATATGTGCAAATCTTTGTTTTCACCGGTGTTAACTAGAGATTAGCCAACTACCGCTAAGTTTGTCCCAATCAAGAGATTCATGTGATTTGGACATGCAAAATAAATTCAACACTGCACAAACTAGCTTTTTAGGAGCAAAATGCCCGACCTGTAGTACTCGTTTATGGATTTGGTCATTTGTGATAATATCTCTGCGCGTTCGGTTCTCCCCCTTCTTTTGCAGAAACTGCGGATCGCTACTAAGTCTATCTCGTAGTACATATGTAGCATTCAGTCTCATTCGATTGATCCTCTACATTTTCATTATATTGCTTTTAGTGGACTTCTTTCTTGAACCACTCTCCAACCTTGCCAGAGAACACTCGATAGCAGCAACACTAGTGATTTTTTCAGCTGTATTTGTTCCATCCATTTTTCTCATGCACTTATTACCATTAAGAGTAGTGACATCAGAAACTTCAAATTCTGAATGAAATTACGGTCTTCTAATAGTGGCAATTTGCCAAGACACCCTGATTTCTGCTTCAATCCAAGCAACCAAATTCAGGAGCACAAAAATGAGCTTGCTTGTACACTATACCCTCAACTCCGAAGGCCATCATGCTGCGCAGATTGAAGCGATGAATGCACTGGTGGCGGGGTTAAAGTCTGCCAATATTGAGGGGCTTAACTATTCCTGTTTTGCGACCGATGACCCTGTAAAGTTTGTCGGCGTGCTGGAGTTTGTGGATGAGGATGCGAAACAGGCTTTTCTGAGTTCTGATGCCTTTGCTCAGTACCGAGAAACGGTTGGGCCAATTTTCGCCAACCCGCTTCAGACAACACCAATCACCGCCATTGCTTCAACGCGAGATTAACTTCCTGCCAATTTTACAAGATCAACAGTTAAGCCACGTTCCGAGCGAGAGCACATTGAGACCATAGGTCTGACAGGGCGCTGACGAGGTTTTCGATATCCTGATCGGTGTGCAGCGGGCCAGGTGTGATGCGCAGGCGTTCGGTGCCCTTCGGCACGGTCGGGTAATTGATCGGCTGCACATAGATGCCGTAATTATTAAGCAGCAGATCGCTGATCCACTTACATTTCACCGGATCTTTCACCATCACCGGAATGATATGGCCAGGGTTCATCTGATGTGGGATGCCTTCACGATCAAGACGCTCACGCACCTTGCGCACACGCTCCTGATGGCGGGCGCGTTCGATCTGGCTTTGCTTCAGATGCTTGATGCTTGCCAGCGCACCTGCGGCAATTGCCGGTGGAAGAGCAGTCGTGAAAATAAAGCCTGAGGCATAGCTGCGGATGAAGTCCACCAGCTCAGCAGTGCCTGTGATATAACCACCCATGACACCAAAAGCCTTGCCGAGTGTACCTTCAATCACGTCCAGGCGGTGAGAGATGCCCAGCTTGTCGCAAATGCCGCCACCGCGCTCGCCATACATGCCAACGGCATGCACTTCGTCGATGTAAGTGAGTGCACCGTGTTTTTCGGCCACGTCGCAAATGGCTTCAATCGGTGCGATGTCTCCATCCATGGAATAGATGGATTCGAACGCCACGATCTTCGGCACTTCAGGGCCGTATTCTGAAAGAAGACGGTCCAGATCTTCCACGTCATTGTGTTTCCAGATGCGGCGCTCAGCTTTGGAATGGCGGATGCCCTCGATCATGGAGGCGTGGTTGTTGGCGTCAGAGAAAATCACACAGCCCGGGATTTGCGAACCGAGCGTGCCGAGTGCTGCCCAGTTGGACACGTAGCCGGAAGTGAAGAGAAGAGCGCCTTCCTTGCCATGCAGATCAGCGAGCTCCTGCTCAAGCAGCACATGGTAATGGTTGGTGCCGGAAATGTTGCGGGTGCCACCAGCGCCAGAGCCGCATTCATCAATTGCGTCTTTCATGGCTTCCTGCACGGTTGAATGCTGGCCCATGCCCAGATAGTCGTTTGAGCACCAAACGGTCACCTCATGACTGTTACCGTCATCGTCATAACGCGTGGCGCGCGGGAAGTTTCCTGCATGGCGCTCAAGGTCTGCGAAAATGCGGTAACGGCCTTCATCCTTGAGGTCGTTCAGCTTAGATGAAAAATACGACTTAAAATCCACGGGTCTTCTCTTTGTATAATTTGATGCGGTTTTACAGCATTTATGGCGTCTTTAGAACCTAAATCCACTATAAATGCCAGATTTATTGTCGCACAATCTGTAACAGTTATTTGATTTCCGATTCTTGATCTGTCTCTACAAATCCTGCGTTTAGCGGTCAATCGCGTTTTATTTTGGGCTTACCCACAGCACTTCCGGCCAGTTTCGCCTCGATGAAATGGCGCGAACCGTCAATTTCCGGGGCGCGGACTTCAATCTGGATTTCCACAGCCGGGTCTACGGCGCCTGCTTCATCAGCCAGGGCCTGCAGTAATGCTTTCAACTCCGATTCTGCTTTTTCCAGCGCTTCCGCTTCGCTTGTGAACAAGAGGCGTTCATCCAGACCGATGAGATGGTAGCTGCTGCCTCCATCCGGGCTTTGAACAGTCAGGGTTTTTTGTACCCGCACTTCACCTGCCACGGCACCAATGGCATTGGCCACATCTGCATGTTCGGGGATGTGACAATCGGACATGAGGCGCTCACCAATTGCAGGGTAGTAACAGGCGGCAGAAGCTCCCAGTCCCACGAGCGCTCGGTCAAGCCGCAGGGAGAAGTTTACAAGCCGCTCTTGTTTATCCAGCGAACGGGCGATCAGCATGCGCGCGCCCTCGCCAATGGTGACGCCATCTTCCGCAAGGCAGGTGTCAAGGATCACATTGCCACTTTGGACGGTTAGCTGATGTTTGATGTTCTCGCAAAGCGCTTCCGGTGTCTTGGCGATCTGGTCACCGAAACGATCCCGCAACCGGGCATAGATGCCCGCGGCTATGCTTGCTGCTTCCCCGTTCCAGTTATCCTGAAGCCCCAGCACATGCATGGCATCAGACGGGGTGAAGCCAGAGACCTGCGCCAGTCCGCGAGAGACCAGACGGTTCAATGTTCCCACTTCCGAAGCCCCTTTCAGCACATTAGCCAAGGCCTGCGGTTCTGGGGTCAATTTGGCATAAAGTTTTGCTTCCGTTGCCTTCAGGCCGCCAGCCATGTGCTCCATATGGGCAACTCTCAACACAAAGCGACCGTGTAAATGATTGGGATATTCAACCATCTGCTGTTTTTTGAGTTCGCCGATCACCAGATCCGGGTAGTCTACGGCGAGCAGGCTTAACGGGATCTGCCGTCTTGGGCCCAGTTTGACGCGGGTTTCGTTGCTGTCATCGACCTCAACCACAGAGTCTCCACCCAACCCGTAAGTGTACATGGCGACGGCTTCCACCATGGTGATAAAGCCGCCCACGGTGGCGCCTCTTTCCTCGATGCGTGGCCAGCCCTTTTCCAGGATCGCCACATCTGTGGTGGTGCCGCCGATGTCCGAGACAATGGCGTCAGCCGTGCCGAGCAGGAACTTTGCACCAATCAGACTGGCGGCCGGGCCGGAAAGGATTGTTTCAATCGGCCGGTTAAGCGCAAAGTCTGCGTCCACCAGTGCGCCATCACCACGCACCACCATGAGAGGCGCATCAATGCCTACGCGTTCCAGATGTTGCCTGCAGGCAAGGATCAGGTCCTGGATTACCGGGATCAGCCGGGCATTGAGGATAGTGGTGAGTGCTCGTTTCGGGCCACCAAGTTTTGAAGAGAGTTCATGGCTGCAGGTGACCGGAAGGCCGCAAGCATCCCGGATCGCGTCACGCACGCGCAATTCATGAGAAGCATTGCGAACAGCGAAGTATCCCGCTACTGCAAATCCGGTCACGTGACCCGCCTGCTCTTCCAGGAATTGGGATAGCGGAGCCAGATCGAGCGGTCGCTCATTGCCCTGCACGTCATGGCCGCCTGCTAGAAAGAGAACGGGATCACCGCCCAGCGCCTCCCGCAAGCCCGATTTTTCCATGTCCGCTTCATCAAAGCCGATCATCACAAGGGCGACACGTCCGCCCTTCCCCTCCACCAGCGCATTGGTGGCCAATGTGGTGGAAATGGAAACGAGCGCGATGTCGGAAATATTGCCGGAAAACTGGTCAAGCACCGTATCAACAGCGCCTGAAATGCCGATAGAAAGATCGTGCTTGGTGGTCAGCGATTTTGCTTTCACCATCACCCCGTCAGCGTGATTGAACAAAACCGCATCGGTATAAGTGCCACCTGTATCTATGCCGAGAAGAAGCGGGTTTTCAGAAGTCACCACAAAGCATTCCACTGTTTATCGTTTCGCACTCAATTGGCGCAGCAGTGGCGATCAATCAAGTCTTAATTGCGACTGTAATCAGAAGAAATGCACCACAGCAACAATCATGTCAGAATCGAATGACTGCTGCTGTAACTGTTTGATATCACTCGCCAACAAATGCTTTTTCAAGCACAAAGGTGGCAGGCTTGGAGTTGGCGCCCTCTTCAAAGCCGTTCGCTTCAAGGATTGCACGCACATCTGTGTTGAAGCCCATGGATCCGCAAAGCATGACACGGTCAGTTTCCGGATTGAGTTTATCAATGCCCAGATCTTCAAAAACCTTGCCGCTTTCAATCAATGTGGTGATGCGGCCCATATTGTCTGAAGTTTCTCTGGTTGTTGTGGGATAGTAACGAAGCTTTCCTTCCACAAACTCACCAATCAACGGGTCTTCAGCCAGACTTCCGACCAGCTGTTTGGAGTAATCAAGCTCTGCCACATCACGGCAGGTATGCGTTACGATCACTTCGTCAAACTTTTCATAGGTCTCCGGGTCGCGAACGAGGGAAGCGAAAGGCGCAAAACCAGTTCCTGTTGCGAGCATGAAGAGGCGCTTGCCAGGGATCAGAGCATCAAGCACAAGCGTTCCCACGGGCTTTGTTTTCAGGATAATGTCATCGCCCACCTTGATGTTCTGCAGGCGCGAGGTGAGCGGACCATCAGGAACCTTGATTGAGTAAAATTCCAGCTCATCGTCCCAGGATGGAGACGCGATTGAGTAAGCACGCAGCAGCGGCTTGCCGTTATCGCCGATGAGGCCGATCATGACAAATTCGCCTGATCGGAAACGCAAGGATTGAGGACGCTCCACGCGGAATGAGAACAGGCGGTCAGTATAATGGGTAACTGCAGTGACTGTCTGGGCATCAGGGTGTCGTTCTTGAGTATTTTCAATAGTAATGGCTTGAGTATTCATAGGAGGAACCTTCTTTTCAAAAACAGCAGACTGTTTGTCTTGAAAACCTTACATTTATCTTATGTGTTACGGAGTTCACGCTGCTCAAGCAACGTGTTTTGATAGGACAAATCGTCCTGCGGTAGTCTTGCCAGCCATTGCTCCTCCGGTTGGCGGGTAGCCAGGTCATCACTGATTTCCACTTCATCAAACCCGCATACTCTAGCAAAACCATACTGATCTGCAATCACATGACCCACAGCCCGCAATCGGCCTTGATAACCGTGTTGGCGTAGCTGTTTAGCGATTGAAAACCCACGACCATCTGCGAAGGAGGGAAACGGAATGCGGATCATAGCGACTTCTTCAAACAATCCGTGCAGGCTGTCCACACTGACACTGTTTGGGATATCCAAGGCTGTTTTTTCGGGGCGTTTGTCAGCCACGTCCTGGCCATACTTTTCCAGGTCAATGAACAAGCCACCTTCTTTTTCCCAGGTGTCCGGGAAAAACCCTTCATCGCGTACAATAACTGCCATGCTTTTTCTCCTTAGGCCTGCTCTGCTTCGTCAGAATAAAGCACATCCTTAAATGGCTCTGCTCCAACCCTGCGATAGGTTTCAAGGAATGTCTCGTCTACCCCTTCCCGGATTTCAAGATACTGATCCAGAATTCTGGTGATAGCAGGGATGATTTCCTCATAGGAGAAGCCGGGACCTGTACGCTCACCGATGGAAGCATTTTCGGTTCCGTCTCCACCAAGGGTAATTTGATAGCTCTCAACTCCTGCCTTATCAAGGCCCAGAATACCGATATGACCCACATGGTGGTGTCCACAGGCGTTGATGCAACCTGAAATCTTGATCTTCAGTGGACCGATGTCCTTTTGCACTTTCAGGTCTTCAAAAGCGAGCGAAAGTTCCTGGGCGACCGGAATGGAACGAGCCGTCGCCAACGCACAGTAGTCCATGCCAGGGCAAGCGATGATGTCTGACAGCAGCCCCACATTGGCAGTGGCGAGACCTGCATTTTTCAAGACTTCGAAGATTTCCGGCAAGTCATCGCGACGCACATGCGGCAGGATCACGTTCTGCTCGTGGCTGATGCGCAATTCGTCATAGCCATAAGCTTCTGCCAGGCCAGCCATGATGCGCATCTGTTCAGATGTGGCATCACCCGGTGTGCCACCAATCGGCTTCATAGAGATAGTGACGATCGCATGGTTAGGCTCTTTGTGCGGTGTCACATTGGTTTCCACAAAAGAGCGCAGCAGCGGATCAGCGGCAATGACTTTTGACAATTTGTCTTCATCCACCGGTGCAGTTTCAAACTTTGGTGGCTGGAATTGTGCTTCGATCGCTTCCACCATTTCCGACGGTGGTGCCTTGTGGTAGCTTTTTTGCGTTTCGAAGGCTTCTTCGATCATATCGCGCAGTTCTTCAAGACCGGTTTCGTGCACCAAAATCTTGATGCGAGCCTTGTATTTGTTGTCGCGTCTGCCATTGAGGTTATAGACCTGCAGGATCGCTTCCACATAGGGGAGAAGGTCAGCCTTTGGCAGGAATTCGCGAACCACTTTGCCGATCATCGGTGTGCGGCCAAGGCCACCACCAACAAGCACTTCATAACCGGGTTCGCCTTTATCATTTTCAACCATGCGCAGGCCAATGTCATGGGTCTTGGTTACAGCACGGTCATTGGGCGAGCCGGTGATGGCAATCTTGAACTTGCGTGGCAGGAACTGGAATTCCGGATGATCTGTAGACCATTGACGAAGCAGTTCAGCCGTTGGGCGCGGATCTTCGATCTCATCGGCTGCAGCGGCAGCGAAATGGTCTGCGGTTACGTTACGCACGCAGTTACCGGATGTCTGAATCGCGTGCATTTCCACATCAGCCAAAGCATCGAGAATATCCGGTACGTCTTTCAACTTTGGCCAGTTGAACTGAATGTTCTGACGGGTGGTGAAATGCCCGTAGCCCTTGTCCCATTTGTCTGCAATGTGGGCAAGTTGGCGCATCTGTCTGCTGTTGAGCGTGCCATAGGGGATCGCCACGCGCAGCATATAGGCGTGCAGTTGCAGATAGAGGCCGTTCATCAGGCGAAGCGGCTTGAACTCATCTTCTGTCAGGGAACCATCAATTCGTCTTTCCACCTGCTTGCGGAACTGACTAACCCGATTGCGAACGAAGTCGTGGTCAAATTGATTGTACGAATACATTACTATTATCCTTCAGCCTGTTTACCGTGATCGGGATAGTTTGAGGGTCCGCGCGTGCGGAAAGCTTCGCGGAAGTGCACCGGTTGCGGCTTGCCGTCTTCACCAAGTACTGCATCAGCCAGATAGGCACCCACAATCACATCAACCTGTTTAGCGGCTTCAGCCAATGCCTCTTCCGCATCTGATTTTTCTTGATATAAAACAGCATCTTCGTGCTTGCGTGACCAGGAACCGTCAGCGGTGAAATAAATCACATCGCCTTCCAGCAAATGGTTGGCTGTGATGACTTTGGGTACAAAAGCGCGGGCCATTAAATTGCTCCAGCCTGTCTTAATTGATTTTCATTGTTCTTTGCTGCAAGGCTTGCCTCGCGGGGTTCAAGACCAAGCATTAGGATGACGGGACCATCATGTCCCACTTCCTCGGCAACTGATTTAAGCTCACCAAGTGTCGAGGGTATGACTTTCTGATTCGGTCTCGAAACATTTTCCATAATCGTGACCGGAGTTTGCGGGTCCGCGCCATGCATCAATAATCGACCGCTCAATAAATGGGCTGATTTCAGGCCCATATAGATTGCGGCAACACTGCCTGGTTCAGAGACACGGCGCCAGTCCTGCTCGGCAAAACCCTTCACATCGTGAGCAGTCATGAACTGGAGCGCCGAATTGCGTCTGCGTCTTGTGAGCGAAACGTTCATCTGGGCAGCTGCTGCAGAGGCTGTAGTGATGCCTGGCACGATTTCAAATGGCACACCAGCCTCATCCAGCGCATCCATTTCTTCATCCAGACGGGCAAAGACAGCAGCGTCACCGGATTTGAGGCGTACAATCTGTGCCCCGGTTTTTGCATGGGCAACCATCAAATCGTTGATGTCTTCCTGTTTCCAGGAGGGGCCAAATCCTTTTTTGCCGGTCTCAATGATCTCGGCCTCACGTCTTGCGAGTTCAAGGATTTGGGGTGCCACCAGCCTATCATGAATTACCACATCTGCCTCGTGCAGAATTTTGTGCGCTTTTCTCGTCAAGAGATCAGGGTCTCCGGGACCGGCGCCTACGATCCAGACCTTGCCCTCTTCAAATGAGCCAGACTGGGCTTCAGCATGGAGTTCTTCAAGGGTCTCGGTAACTCGGTCTTCACCACCGGTCTTGAGCGCCAGAGGTCCTTTATCAAAGTAGAAACGGGACCAGAATTTTCTGCGCGGACGGCCATGCGGCAAAGTCGCCGCCTTTGGGCGGAACTTTTCGCCAATGCGCGCCAAGAGGCCAAGCTCTGCGGGTAGTTTTTCTTCCACATCCGCTTTTATCTTGCGGGCAAGAACGGGAGCGGTTCCTTCAGTGCCAATCGCGATGGTCACAGGATCTCGGTCGACAATAGCAGGAGTGATGAACTCGCTTTCAGCCAAATTGTCTACGATATTGGTCAGAACACCTGCCATCTGCCCCATGGTTGAGGTGCGGGCGTCCTTTTCCTCATCATCGTCCGCCGCATAACACATGGCGGTGTTATAAAAATCATCAGCACGGATATCGCGGCGCGTCAGCGTGATTGCACCTTGCTCTGCCCAGCTTTCAACCAAGGGCTCCGGATTTTGAGAAAACACAACCACCTCAGCCTCCGTCTTCAAGAGAAGACGCAGCTTTGCGATCGCACATTCTCCGCCACCAGACACGAGGATGCGCTTGCCCGTTACCTTCAGGAATATGGGAAAATGACGCATAAACGCTTGTTTCCTTTACCGTTAAAGAGATTTTTTTCTTATATGATGGAATACAGCCCTGTTTTCAAAGGATGCATTTCCTATTTCCTGATACTTACAGGAATGAAATTCCAATATTTTCGGGTTTTAGAGAAACACTCCAAACACTTGTCAGCATAGCATATTTTTCGCATAGTTTCGCACTGAAACAAGAGGATAATCCATGCGCTGGTCGAGAACATTTCAATTGTTGGATGTGCATTGTGAGGGGGAGATTGGCAGGATCATGACGGGAGGCCAACCCGTTATTTCCGGGTCGAACATCTATGAAAAGTTCAAAACCCTTAGCTATGACCCTGAAATGCAGGCCTTCCGAAAGATGCTGGTTCTTGAGCCACGCGGGGCTGCAGCGGGTTCAACCAATCTGATTTTTCCGCCAGATGACCCGCAAAACCATGCAGGGTTTATCGTATTGCAGCCCGATCAGGCTCACGCCATGTCCGGTTCGAATGCCATTTGCACCACAACCGCCTTGCTTGAAACGGGCATGATTGAAATGAACGAAGGGGAAAACCTGGTCAGGCTTGAGACTGCCGCCGGTCTGGTGATTGCCAAAGCCCATTGCAAGGATGGAAAATGCGAACATGTAATGCTCACAATGCCTGCTTCCTATGTAGAAGAACT
>CAWUJF010000037.1:0-12538 GCA_963922405.1 uncultured Hyphomicrobiales bacterium
TGAGCTTCACCCTCAAATACCAGTTCGCAAGCGGATTGAAACGCTACAGAGCTTTCAAAGTCTGGCGCCATGTTCCGGTATTCCGGGTCACCAGCATTTTGACCATCAACAACAGCTGCCATCCGTTTTAGTGTCTCCATGACCTGCTCTTTTGAGCAAACATCGTGGCACAGCCAGTTGGCGATGTGCTGTGTGGAAATCCTCAAGGTTGCGCGGTCTTCCATGAGACCCACATCGTTAATGTCCGGAACCTTCGAGCATCCAACGCCTTGTTCGACCCAGCGAACCATATAACCGAGAATGCCTTGAGCATTATTGTCCAGCTCATTTTGGATCTCATCTTCTGACCAGTTCGGACGAATAGCCACAGGAACAGACAAGATGTCATCTAGGCTTGCTTTTGTCCGGTTAGCCAGTTTTGACTGTTCTTCAGCCACATTTACTTCGTGATAGTGAGTTGCATGGAGTGTTGCTGCTGTGGGTGATGGAACCCAGGCACAGTTTGCACCTGCTTTTGGATGTCCGATTTTCTGCTCCAGCATATCAGCCATAAGATCCGGCATTGCCCACATGCCTTTACCGATTTGCGCATGACCAGACAATCCGCATTCCAGACCCACATCCACATTCCAGTTTTCGTAGGCAGTAATCCAGGCAGCTCCTTTCATATCGCCTTTCCGCAGCATGGGGCCAGCTTGCATTGAAGTGTGGATCTCATCGCCGGTTCTATCAAGGAAGCCGGTATTGATGAACACAACACGTTCACGTGCGGCACGGATGCACTCTTTGAGGTTGACGGTGGTTCTGCGTTCCTCATCCATGATTCCCATTTTCAGGGTATTAGGTTTCATGCCGAGATATTTCTCCACGCGACCAAAAAGATCGACCGAGAGCGCCACTTCCTCAGGGCCGTGCATTTTTGGCTTAACAATATAAACCGAACCTTCACGTGAGTTCCCGTTTCGCCCATCCGGTCCAATATCATGCAGGGCAATCATGCTTGTAACCATGCAATCCATGATGCCTTCTGGGATTTCCTTACCACCATCATATGTAATGGCCGGGTTTTTCATAAGATGCCCCACGTTACGTACCAATAGGACAGAACGGCCGGCGAGTGTCACGGCTTTCCCTTCACCGGATACATATTCTCTATCCGGGTTCAGTGTTCTGGTGATCGACTTACCGCCTTTTTCAAAGGAGTCTTCCAGATCTCCTTTCATCAATCCAAGCCAGTTTCTGTAGGCAAGCGTCTTGTCTTCGCCGTCAACGGCAGCGACGGAATCTTCACAGTCACAAATCGTCGTCATCGCTGATTCCAGAATAATATCAGCAATGCCTGCTTTGTCTGATTTTCCGATAGGATGATCAGGATTGATCACGATATCAGCATGCAGACCGTTACGCTTCACCAGAACAGATGATGGACTTTCAGCATCCCCCTGATAACCCACAAATTGTGCAGGGTTGGACAAGCCGGTCTTGCTGTCATCTGCCATAGTCAGTTGGAGCTCGCCATCGACTATCGTCAGCGAAACGATGTCCTTCCATGACCCGCTGATAGGTACGGACTTGTCGAGGAAATCTCTTGCCCAGGCAATTACGCGATCGCCGCGTACAGGATTATAGGCGCCACCTTTTTCCGCGCCATCTTCTTCAGAAATAGCGTCTGTACCGTAAAGTGCGTCATATAGCGAACCCCAGCGTGCATTTGCGGCATTAAGCGCGTAGCGGGCATTCATGATCGGCACAACAAGCTGAGGACCGGCAACCATTGCGATTTCCGGATCCACATTTGCGGTATCTACAGAGAATTTTCCGCCTTCAGGAACAAGATATCCAATATCAGTCAGAAATTTCTTGTAATCTGCCATTGAATAATCGGTACCCTGGTGTGATTTGTACCAATCGTCCATTTTTACCTGAAAATCTTCCCGCTTTTCGAGAAGTTCATCATTCACAGGAGCAAGATCACGGACCAGTTCTTCCAGATTATCCCAGAATTTTGAACTCTCTATGCCTGTGCCGGGCAGTGCATCATCATTGATAAACGCATAAAGTTCCGCATCAACGCTCAAGCCACCAATATCTACTCGGTTTGTCATATATCTTCTCCGATACTCATAATCTTTGCCGCGTCTTACCAAAATCAGGACGTTTTTTGAATTTGCACAAATGAAAAACATTATTTCCAAATTGGAAATAATTAATCTTTTGTTTTCCTCACGCGCTGATATCAATTGTATTCATTGAATGTGATCGACGAAGTACCCATATTTGTTAAGAAATAAGAGGCAAACTTTGACCTAGGAAAAGACATGTCACGCGTTGTTGGGTTTTCGCATCCCTTAATGCTTGGATTTGAAGAGCTTGAACGGATGCTCGATTCAGCCACCAAGTTTGGCAATGATGGGTACCCGCCTTACAACATCGAGCGGTTGAAAACCGGCCCTGATGAAAAAGGCGATCTTTTGCGGATCACGCTTGCAGTGGCGGGATTCAGCGAAGATGAGCTGGATATAAGCATAGAAGATAACCAGCTAACCATCTCAGGCAGGCAGGTTGATGACAAGGAACGCGTATTTTTGCACCGCGGAATAGCGGCAAGAAAGTTTCAACGGGTCTTCGTTTTAGCAGAAGGCATAGAGGTAAGCGGAGCCTGTATAGAGAACGGATTGTTAGAAATTGATCTGGTCCGGCTGCAACCGGAAAGGATCGTAAGAAAGATAGCCATCAAAACCAAGTAGAGTGAAAGGAGTGAAACTATGATGCAAGATAACATTAGCATTAAAAGCCATTCTCTCGAAGAAATGGGTACAAATGTCGTCGCTTACATGCGTGAGATGACAGCAGAGGATATCCAAAAGGCTTTCCCTGAAACACCGGATCTGGAGATGGGGCGTACCTATTGGGCCCTGTTTGCTGCAGATGGAGCTCCGCTCGTTCTTGCACATGAGCAAAACGACATCACATCAACAGCGTTTTATCACGATCTGAAAACAATTCTGCCAAACTAACGGCTGATTACACAAAGAATGCCCTGTATGTCTGTATGATGTACAGGGCATTTGTTTGTCTTAGGACGGGTCAATCCAACCGATATTTCCGTCATCACGGCGGTAAACTACATTAGTCCGGCCATTTCCCGCATTTGTGAACACTACAAACGGATTCTCGATCAAATCCAGTTTCATTACAGCTTCGGCCACACTTTGGGTTTCGATGCTTGTAACCGATTCTGCAATAATAACCGGGCTGTAATCGTCCGGAATCTCGTCTTCTTTTTCCGGTGATTCCATTATCGCATAGGCAGCATCAGCAAAAACAGCCTTTGCCGGCGTATTCTTGTGATCCTTTAGCTTGCGCTTATACCGGCGCAGGCGCTTCTCTACGCGGTCTGCGGCAGCCTCAAAGGCCGCAGTTGGGTCGTTTTCCTGAGCGGTACCTTGCAGATGCATACTGCTATCAAGATGAATAATACAGTCACAGGCATATCGGTTCCCTTGCTTTTCCAGTGTGACATGTCCCTGATAGCCACCGGGAAAATATTTGGTAACAGCATCTTCCAGTCGGTCCTCAATTCTTGCTGTGAGGCTGTCCCCGACATTCATGTGTTTGCCTGAAATCTGTAAACTCATAAGGCTTTTCTCCTCTCATAAACCCCTATCCCTACACAAAGTCTAACCTGCAAATTGCCGCTTCGGCAATCGTCAGTAGGAATTTATCTTAAGAAGAAGGAAATTTGTTGAGCAAAATCAACTAGCGAGCTGTTTTTTCTCGCGACGGCGCTGCACTGAAGATGGAATGCGTAGGGCATCCCGGTACTTGGCAACAGTACGCCTCGCAATCTCAATCCCGGTTTCTTGAAGTAATTCAACAATCCGGTCATCTGAGAGGATTTTCTTTGGATCTTCATTGTTCACAAGCTGCTTGATCTTGTGTTTGACGGTCTCGGCAGAGTGGCCTTCTTCACTGTCCGTAGAAGATATGGATGAAGAAAAGAAGTATTTCAGCTCGAATAAGCCTTGATCACAAACCAGATATTTATTGGATGTGACGCGGCTAATGGTCGATTCGTGCATTTTGATTGCATCGGCAACGGTTTTGAGATTGAGCGGTCGCATATGTTCCACCCCTTGAGCAAAGAACATATCCTGCTGCTTTACAATTTCAGTTGCCACTTTCAGTATCGTCTGAGCCCGCTGATCAAGTGTTTTCGCAAGCCAGCTTGCATTAGTCATACAATCGGAAACAAATTGCTGGCCTTCTTCGCTGGTAACAGAAGTGGACAGTTCCGCATGATATTCACGATTTACAATTACCCTGGGCAGTGTTTCCGGATTTAAGTCGATCATCCAGCTGCCATCAGTTTTTTGACTGATGATCACATCTGGAACAACTGTCTCTGCCAGCACAGGCTCGTATTGAGCAGCAGGGCGTGGATCCAAAGCCTTTATTTCCATGATCATGTCATTGAAGTCTTCTTCGCTGACCCCGCACAATCTGATCAAAGTGGCAAAGTCTCTACGTGCCAGCAACTCCAGATTATCGATCAGCGTCTCCATTGCAGGATCAAACCGGTTCTGGTCGATCAACTGCAATTTCAGGCATTCACTCAGATTTCTTGCACCAATACCCGCTGGCTCAAGCGTATTGAACACTTTCAGGACGGCTTCAAACTCTTCAACACTGGAATGGGTATGTGCAGCCGCTTCGCTTATCGACTCCCTGAAATACCCATCCTCATCCAGACCATGCGCAATATACAGGGCTAGCTTCCTTTGAGCGTCTTCCTTGTATGCCCAGGCAATCTGACTTTCCAGATGCTGAGCCAGGCTCTGTTTTTCTCCGATTAGAGAGGCCACATCCAGGTTTTCATGATTGCTGGAGCCGTTTGAGGAAGAGCGTTCGCGACTTGATACCTGCCTCTCTGCTGTTTCAGCACCTGCAGTACCGCCATCATAAACATTCTCAAAAGATGCATCCAGGTTCTGTTCCATGGAACCGGCATCTATTTTCATTTCTGAGCTTACAAGATCGCCTGCGTCTTTCGGCGATCCGCCATCAGCAGAATTGGTAGTAGAAGGCTGCGATTCACCGATTACATTCTCCTGCCTCTTGTCTTTGCCCAAACCCGAATTGTCTGGATCAAGCTCCAGAAGAGGGTTTTTCTCAATTTCCTTTTGAACAAATTCCATCAGCTCTGTATGACCCAGTTGAAGCAGTTTGATTGACTGCGCCAGCTGTGGTGTCATCACAAGCGACTGCGACTGTTTCTGAACCAGGCGTGGTGTGAGGCTCATTATTTATTCCATACGCGATACAAAAAGGAAGAGACCAAGGCCTCAAAATACACGGATCAAACAAGAATGTTTGATGTGGAAACAGTAGCAAAAACTTCTTCCTAAAGGGTAAATTGCTCGCCAAGATAAAATCGCCGCACATCCGGATTCCGCACAATATCAAGCGGTGTTCCATGAGTCAGAACGCTTCCGGCGTGGATAATATAGGCCCGGTCGATCAGACCTAAAGTCTCCCGCACATTGTGGTCTGTGATCAAAACTCCGATCCCACGATTAGTCAGATGACGCACCAGATCCTGAATATCGCCAACCGCAATCGGGTCAATGCCGGCAAAGGGTTCATCGAGCAACATAAAGGCTGGTCTTGTAGCCAATGCTCGAGCAATTTCACAGCGTCTTCGCTCACCACCAGAGAGTGCGATTGATGGGGATTTTCTTAGATGGGAGATTGAAAACTCCTCAAGGAGGGCATCCAGTTGTCGTTCCCGTTCTTGTTTGTTTTTCTCAACGACCTCAAGCACAGCCCGAATATTGTCTTCCACGCTCAAACCCCTGAATATGGAGGCTTCCTGGGGCAAATAGCCGATTCCGAGCCTTGCACGGCGGTACATCGGTGTCGTGGTAATGTCGTGTCCATTCAATTCAATTTTTCCAGCATCAGCCTGCACGAGCCCTGTAATCATGTAAAAGCTGGTGGTTTTCCCGGCCCCATTTGGCCCCAACAGACCCACAGCCTCACCACGCCTCACCGCAAGGCTTACATCCTTCACAACCATTCGGCCTTTATAGCTTTTTTGAATACCGGTAACGGAAAGGACACTGTCTCTGGACTGTCCTTCCTGGGGAATTTCAGCAATTTTCAGATCAGGGTTAGCTTCGGCTTTTTCGACAGGATCATCCAATGGTGCTTCCGCTGCCCATTCGATATTTGTCTGCGCAGGCTTTCGGCCTGACCAATTGAAAAAACTCTTTAACTTCACGCAAACGATTCCATATCCGCCATCATACTTACTTAGCGATTAAAGGCGAAAAAATCCATATTTGGTTAACAGATCATTGCTGTCCGGTTCAATCTTTCCGGACTAATTGGTGTTCTTGGGTGACAATAGCAACTTCACCCGTCCATTCCCGCTTGTTGAAGCCGACTTGCAAGGCTTTATCTCGGATACACTTGTTTTCAGATTTACTGTAGCAACGCATCCGGTAACAATATTTGCGCCTTGGCTAAGGGATACATTGCCAGTCATAACAACGGTTTCAGCCACCATATCCACAACGGCTTTGTCTGCGGTCGCTGTACTGTCCTTTGAGCGCACCGCCACTTTACCACTGGCTTCAATTTGACGAATTCCGGTTTTTGAATTCTTTGCTGCTGCGCCACGCACATAGGAAACTTTGATCTGTCTGGCATTCAGGATCGTAGTGCCTTGCACTACACTCACATTTCCGGTCAACAGTGCAGTATTTTGCGCATCTAATACTTCCAACTTATCAGCTTCGATCTGAATAGGATCCTCTGTGTTGCCTATCCCGTCAAAGGCGCCGCCAAGTGACTGCGCATTCGCACTTGAACCATAAGCCGCAATGAAGAGTAACGTCAGAAAAATAAGTCTCATATCATCCCACCTATTCGGTTACCTCACCTGGACGCAACACCATTTTCACATTGCCTTCGAAAACAAGACGTCCGCCACGTTCTTCCACGAGCAGTTTGGAAGCTGAAATATCAGCCTGAGGGCTGGAAGCAAAAACCGGTTCATTGGTAACGAGTGTACCTGTTCCCAAATTTACATCTGCATTGCTCAGTTCAACCTTCATCCCGTTGTCTGTTTCCACTTTCACCTTGTTGTTAAGAACCAGCGTCTTCAGATCCGCGTCATATACCGCATTGTCAGCGTTTATTCTGGCCGTGGTATCATCCTCGTATGGCAGTTCCGCAAAGATATTCTGCAATTCCACTCTTGTGGGATTTTTCGCATCCTGTATTGCCCGACTGGCTGTCAGCAGGAAGGGTCGCTTTTCATCGTCATAACCATTCAAAGTAGGGTTCTCCATGACGAGTTTGCCATTCGTAACCGTTATATTGTCGATGGTCACATCAGGCGAAAGAAAGGATCTCAGCATTAAAGCGCCAGCTATACAGGCGATGATTATCAGGCCGAAAACGGGCAGTGCCACTTTCCAGAACCGCACTTTGTTTGAGTGTTCAGCAGCCCGTTTGAAATCCCTTTCGCTGCGTTCAGAAAGAATAAAATCAAGATTTTGAGGTGAAATGCCAGCAGAATTTTGAGCAGCATTAGGCATGGCAGGGGTCGTATCGACCGACTGCTGCTTTATGTTGTGCATATGCTGCGGCTGATGATTCAACGCTACTACTCACTGTTTCTTTCAAATTGTTACAGTTTCATATTGTCCGAATTTAGGCGTCCAGAATGTTCATTTTACGGCTAAAATCTGAAGATTTAGTCAGCTATGCGCAAAAATATCGGTTTCAGGCCAACCAGCCAGGTCCAGACGGCATCGTGTTGGCAAAAACTCGAAGCAAGCCTGTGCTAATTCTGTTCTTTCTTCCCGTTCCAGTCGCTTCTGCAGGTGGGCTCTAAGCTCATGAAGATGAAGAACATCCGATGCGGCATATTCCAGCTGCGCCTTTGATAGGGTTTCAGCAGCCCAATCGGAGCTTTGCTGTTGTTTTGATATGTCTATATTGATGAATTCTTTCACCAGATCCTTCAACCCGTGACGATCAGTATAAGTACGGGTGAGGCGGGATGCTATCTTGGTGCAGTAAACGTTGTTTGTGCTAATGCCAAGCGCATGTTCCAGAACTGCCACATCAAAGCGGGCAAAATGGAAGATGATCTCTCGATCAGGATTTTCAAGCAACGATTTGAGAACCGGCGCTTCCTTCTGTCCTTTTGCGATTTGGATCACATCGGCTGTGCCATCACCGGGAGAAAGCTGAACCACACAAAGCCTGTCTCTTAATGGATTTAGTCCTAATGTTTCCGAATCAACGGCAGCAGAATCTGGATAATTATCAAGATTGGGCAAATCGCCTTTGTGAAACCGGATCGTCAAGATACACTCCTTGTTATGCCAACTAAATTCATATGTTTATAGAATGAATACAGGCAATTACCAAATCCTCTAGATTGTCAGATCAATTGATACACCAGGGATCCAGTCATAGAGCAAGGCAAATAACAGCAAGCCAAGCGCCAAGCGGTAGATCACGAACACCAGAAAACTCGTCCTTTTCACGATGGCCATCAACAGAGCGATAGCAGCTAGTGCTGAGAAAAAGGTGAGAAATGCAGCCCAAAGTGCGTCAGATGGGATGCCCTGACCCGCATCCACAAAGTCTTTGACCGTTAAAAGTCCGGCACCCGCAATTGCCGGAATACCAAGCAAAAACGAGAACCTTGCTGCTTCTGCCCGCTCAAAGCCCAGAAAACGCGCTGCAGTCATGGTCGCGCCGCTACGGCTTGTGCCGGGGATTAGAGCAAATGCCTGCGCAACCCCGATCAGGATTGCTGGAGCAAAAGTCATATCTTCCATCACTTTCACCCGCTTACCCACCACATCAGCGATGTAAAGCAGAAGGCCGAAAATAATTGCATTCCATGCGATAATTTCAATGCTTCTGAGCGTAGCACTCATGCCAGAGGATTTAAGGAAAATCCCAAACGCCACTGCCGGTATTGTCGCTAGCACAATATAAATGGCAAGTTTGCCTTCAGTCGTCACTTTGCCGCGTGCGAGATTGAGAGTTCCACGCGCTAATCCGATCACATCTCGCCAGAAATAGGCAAGTACTGCCACCAGCGAGCCCACATGTACCATAACATCGGTTGCCAGGCCTTGATCTGGCCATCCTGTGAAGGCAGGAATTAGAATCAAATGGCCAGAGGAAGAAATTGGAAGGAACTCAGTAATCCCTTGTATGATAGCCAGCACGATAATTTGTTCGGGACTCATATTTTCTCCCTATTTATGAATGCATTGAGATGCTTGCTAACCACTAAGGCTCTAACTATGATCCCGCGAAGCGGATAATTCTCTTTTCCATGTTCGCAGGGCAATTACCAGTATAAAGTTTAAGCAGACCAATTATGCACACTCTCTATCATCATCCCATGTCTGCTGGTTCGAGGTATATTCGGTTGTTATTGGCTGAATATGGTGAGCCAGTAGGTTTTCTGGAAGAAAAACCATGGGAACGCAGGCCGGAATTCCTCAGGTTGAACCCGGCTGCAACATTACCGGTATTGATGGTGGAAGAAGAGAACTTTCTCTGCGGCCCTGAAGTCATTGGCGAGTTCATTGATGAAACACTCGGTGTGATGGCGCGCGAAAAGAGATTAATGCCGGAAAATTCACTGGCACGGGCAGAAGTGCGTCGTCTTATCCAATGGTTCCTGAACAAATTCGACCAGGAGGCGATGAATTACATCGTCCATGAGCGCGTTTTTAAGCAATTGATGACATCAGAGCAGGGGGGAGGTGCGCCGGATTCAGCTGTAATTCGTGTTGCACGCGCTAATCTGAAAAGCCATTTGGTTTACCTCAACGGTCTGATTGCAACGCGGGATTGGATCGCAGGAACCAAGATGACATGTGCGGATATGGCGGCAGCTGCCAGCATCTCTGTGCTGGACTACATGGGTGAGATTCGCTGGGAAGAGTATCCTGCCGCAAGAGAGTGGTTTGCCCGGATTAAATCGAGACCGTCTCACAGGCCGCTTTTGGCGGACAAGCTAACCACGTTGCCGCCCGCTTCACACTACACAGATCTGGATTTCTAGGTGCATTGGCAAAGGCTGCATTCATAGAAAAACTAAAGGCAAAAGCCGTTCAGAACGGATTCGATATTTGCAAGATAACCCGTGCAGAATTGCCAGTTCAAATCGGCGAGCAACTTCGAGAAGCTGTGGATCGTTCCCATCACGGAACGATGAATTGGATGGAGACAACTCTTGACCGCAGAGTTACACCCAAAGCCATGTGGTCGGAGGCAAGAAGTGCAATCCTGCTGGGCGTGAATTACGGTCCGGAAACCGACCCGATGGAAACATTGGCGTTGCGCGATAAAGCAACAATTTCCGTTTATGCTCGCAATCGCGACTACCACGACGTGATCAAGGGCAGATTAAAAACCCTGGCAAGCTGGCTTGTTTCCCAAACCGGTGAAGAAGTGAAGGTCTTTGTTGACACAGCTCCCTTGATGGAAAAACCCCTTGCTCAACAGGCAGGACTTGGCTGGCAGGGGAAACACACCAATCTGGTTTCCAGAGAATTCGGCTCCTGGCTATTTCTGGGTTCTATCCTCACCACGGCTGAATTGTCTCCGGATGAAGCTGAAACGGATCATTGCGGTTCGTGTCGTGCTTGCCTGGACATTTGCCCGACCGATGCGTTTCCAACTCCTTATCAACTTGATGCCCGGCGGTGTATTTCCTATCTCACGATTGAGCACAAAGGACCCATAGCTCATGAACTTCGCGAAAATATGGGTAACCGGATTTATGGGTGTGACGATTGTCTCGCGGTTTGTCCTTGGAACAAATATGCACAGACGACGCATGAGACAAAACTGACCGCAAGGGATGATCTTCAGGCACCGGATCTGGAAGAGTTGGCCAGTTTGGATGATTCTGCTTTCAGAAAAATGTTTTCCGGTTCTCCCATCAAACGCATAGGGCGGGATCGGTTTTTGCGTAATGTGATGATCGCTGTGGGGAATTCAGCTGATAAGAAATTGAAACCGTCAGTACTCAGAAATTTAAAAGAATCTGATCCCGTCTTGAGGGGTGCCGCCGTTTGGGCCTTGTCCAGACTTGAAGAACCAGAAGCCTTTACCGATATGCGAGAGAAAGAAATCAAAAAGGAACCGGATACTTATGTCCGGGGCGAATGGAACAGGGGTTCATGACCAACAAGTTATTTATATTCGGAATGGGGTTTTCTGCTTCCGCTGTCGCGCAAAAGGCCAAAGACCAATTTGGGTTCATATGCGGCACCAGCCGCTCTGAAAAGAAAATAATTGACCTGAAACAAAACGGTTATGAGGCTGTGGCATTTGATGGTTCTTCCACAATAGAGCTCTTAGATCCGTTGCAGGAAACCACTCATCTGTTGGTATCGATTTCCCCGGGTGAAGCCGATCCCGTATTATCTGCGTTTCCGGATATTCTAGAGCGCACGCCTCATCTCGATTGGATCGGATATCTATCAACCGTAGGCGTTTATGGCGATCATCAGGGTGCCTGGGTTGATGAAACATCTGAACTAAGGCCGGTTTCTGAGCGATCAAAACAAAGGGTAGCTGCAGAGACAGAATGGCAAAAACTGGCCGAAGAAGCGGGTATTCCGCTCGCAATCTTCCGTCTCTCAGGAATTTACGGGCCTGGACGGAACTGGTTCATCAACATAGAAAAGGGACGCTCCCGTAGACTGGTCAAACCAGGACAGGTGTTCAATCGCATTCACCGAGAAGATATTGCCACTGCTGTTTGTCAGGCCATGAAAGATAATATTGGCGGCGTTTTCAACATCACGGACAACGAGCCGGCTCCACCTCAGGATGTGGTCACACTTGCCCATGAGTTGATGGGAAAAGAACCGCCTCCAGAGATAGATTTTGAAACAGCTGACATTTCTCCCATGGCAAGAAGTTTTTACGGAGAAAACAAACGGGTCAGTAACGCCAAGTCCAAGGAAGTCTTGGGATTTGACTATGCCTGGCCGGATTATCGCTTTGCGCTGGAGCGAATGTGGAATGATGATTCCTGGCGATAGCCGCTACAATCACGAAACGTCATCAGACATCTAAATCGAAGCCTGTTAAATCCACTGGACTCTTTGTTCCAACCATGCCACTCAGTCGCCCATGAACAAGCTTGAGCATATCAAAATCTGCGGTATTTCCACATCCGAAACAGCTGATGCTGTAATTTCGGGTGGAGCAACCCATTTGGGCATGATTTTCTTTGAAAAGAGCCCTAGAAATGTATCGCTTGAACAGGCACAAATATTGTCCAGCCACGTGGGAAACCGCGTCACTAAAGTCGCCGTGACCGTGAACGCTGATACAGATTTTCTGGATCAGATTGTGGAGCACGTGGCGCCTGATGTGTTGCAGCTTCATGGCAGTGAAACGCCAGAGCATGTTCAGCGTGTTAAGGATCGTTTCGGATTGCCGGTTATCAAGGCGTTGGCAATTGGCGCGCGGG
>CAWUJF010000038.1:0-12522 GCA_963922405.1 uncultured Hyphomicrobiales bacterium
ATTTTGAGCTCGTCCGCCAATACATAGGGTGGGTTGATGATCACCAGTCCTGAGGCTGATAGGCCCTGATCTGCTTTCACCGGTGCAACCGTCTGCTCAACCCGCAAAACTTCGCCCAGTTCTGCTGCTTTGAGCAAGTTTATGAATTTTGAGACGGATTGAGTGTTTTTGACCGGATACCAGATGATGTAAGTGCCGCCAGCCCATTTTTTATGGGCCTTAGCCAGATTGTTGATAATCGTCTCAAACTCACCCACCTGCTCAAACGGTGGGTCAATCAGAACCAGGCCTCGGCGTTCTTTCGGGGGCAAGTGAGAGCCAACTGCCAGCCATCCATCCAGATGGTAGACACGGGTTTGATAATCGTCAGTAAAGTGCGTCTTGAGAGTTTGAAAATCTTCCGGATGTAATTCGTAAAGCGATAACCGGTCCTGTTTGCGAATAAGTTTTCTGGTGATGCTTGGGGAGCCAGGATAGTGAGCGATTGATTGGGATTGTTGATCGTTAAATGAGGCTACCACTTCAAGATATCCTGCGAGCAGTTCGCCGATTTCTGCCGGCAGTTCAGCGGTGACCAGCTTATCTATCCCGTCTTTCCATTCTTCGGTCCGGCTGGCTTCGTTGCTTTTAAGATCGTAAAGCCCAATGCCGGCATGAATGTCAAAAACACGGAATGCCTTGTCCTTCCGCTTTATGTATTCCAGCACCCGGCACAGGACGATATGCTTGAGAACATCTGCAAAATTTCCGGCATGGAAGGCGTGTCTGTAGTTCATGGATGCAAAATTAACTCGTAAAACCGCGGTATTAACAGGCAATGGCAAGAAAGTAACTATTTCTCAACCCTGTTCGTGCACGATTTATGAACCATAAATGCCAGTACGGCATTACAATTGATCTTTCAGCAGAGGTAATCATGTTTCGCGTCCTCCTCGGTTACACAGCAATCAGCATTGCTGCGTCTTTATTCACTTTTCCAGCACAAGCCGTTGAGGTTTACATGTTCCGCGGGGCAGGGGATTTGTCCTTTGTCGCAAAGAACCTGCATTTCTCACGTGGGCTCGACAAGATGGTTGACCAGTTGAATGCGGAAGGGATTCATGCGGAAGTCAGAATGTTTCAACAAGTTGACAGTGCTCTTGCAACAATCAGACAACGCAGGCCTGAAAGTGTCGCTTTTGTGGGTCATTCCATGGGAGCGCTTGCATCCATGGCGATTGCAAAGAGCCTGAAGAAAGACGGTATCAACATTGTGTATATGGGGCTTATCGATATCCCGGGTCCTGTGGGTGTTGCGGGTGATAATGTTGCGAGGGTCGATAATTTTTATTCCATAAATCCGGTCTATGGAAAGCTAACCAATACGGGTAGCCATCCGAACGCCAGAAACATCCATGTGGGCGGATATATGCATAACCGCATGGATGATGCGCCTGAAATCCAGAACGGTATCCTTTCTGCTATCAGAGAGATCCACGCGCTGGAACAGTTGCAGTATCAGCAGCTCGAGAACCCGCAATATGTGGAAGTGCCAGCGACCGTAGATCCTTTGACCACAGCCAGTGTGCCGCAGCAGCTTCCGCAGGTGCAGCCTCTGCAGCCACTGCAGCCTGTTCAACCTGTGCAGCCGGTCCAATCTGCTCAGCCGCTGGAACCCATTCAACCTGTGCAGCCAATTGGTTCTGAATTTGGTGCGCCGGTTCCACAGGTCGATGTGCCAAACACTCTGGTAAACGTGCCTCAGTCTCATTCTGTACAGCCGGTACAGACGCGACATTCTTCAGTTTTGGGAAGGGTGGAACGACTTCTTGGAGGTCTCAGATCTAACGGTACTTCAAAGAAAAGATTGCCGCAGCCGGATAATTCTCGCTGATTTATTCTATCTGGCGATGCTTTATCTGAATTCGCTGATTTGATCAGTTTTCCGGAATCTTGAAGCAATATCAGTTGTTTATCGATGTGATCATTCTACTGTGAAGTTTCAGCATCGTCATCAGAATGAAATATAGCTTGATTAAATGATCTCTAGGCGCGACAGTGGCGCTGTTCGGGCATATTGCGAACATGAAGAAGACTGGAATACCGGGCTCAGTCCGGCGGCGGCAAAGTACAGTAAAAGCCAAAAAGAAATGGCGATAGCTTTTCACCTTTCCTCGACATTCTGCACTGCCTGCATGTGAGGTAACTCACGCGACAAAGCGATCGATGAAAGGAATATTTGATCATGTCACAAACAGGAACTGTTAAGTTTTTTAATACTGAAAAGGGCTTCGGATTTATCAATCCGGATGAGGGCGACAAGGATATTTTCGTCCACATTTCTTCCGTACAGGCTTCTGGTCTTCAGGGATTGAGCGAAAACCAGAAAGTTACATTTGAACTTGAAGAAGATAATCGCGGCAAAGGCCCAAAAGCCGTGAACATTGCGATTGCGGAATAATTTCAGGCAAAGAAAAACCCGGCTTCAGTAAGCCGGGTTATTTATTTGGTAAATTAGGTAGATTTCCTAGTTACCTACCACGGACAGCTTTCTGACACTTTCAGCAGACTTGCTGCTCTTTGCGGCAGTCTTTTTCTGAGGTTTTGATTTACTCTTTTCAATGAGCTCTTTCATGTCAGCGATGCTTTTATCGTGTCCGATTTCAGCCAGCATATCTTCAGCCAGAGACATTTTTCTGGTCAGAACTTCGATGTTCTTCTCAAGCTTGAGAATTCTCACATCTTTCAGTCTGATCTTCTCTTCAGTGCTGGTGACTTTGGAAGCCAGCTCATACTTAGCCTGTTCCAGCTCTGACTGTGTCTCAGTGAACTTGCTGCTGAGTGTCGTGTAACGATTTTGAATGTCGCTCATGTCAATCAGGGTCTGCTGATTTTCCTTCTGCAACGCATCGTACTGCATTTTCATTTTAGCAATCGACTTTTCCTGATTTGCAGTCTCTTCAGTGAGTTGAGAGAGCCTGTCTTTCAATTCCCTGTTTTCTGCAATCAGATCGTTGTTGTCCTGAACCAGAACTTCATATTTTTCAGTAACATCCAGGTTTTTATCCTTGACCTTGGACATCTCGATTTTACGAAGTTGCAGTTCGGAATCCTGCTCATGTGTTTGTTCGGTCAGGCGGTTGATTGTAACCTGAGCTTCGTCCAAAGCCTCTCGATCACGTATTTTTTGACCTTGCAGGATCTGGGTCTGGTTTTGCGCTTCGGAAAGCTTTGCAAGCAGTGTTCTATGATCACGAGCCAACTTTTCAGAAGCTTGTTTCAGAGTGTCATACTTGTCCTCAATTTCCTCCAGCAATCCCAGCTCATGCTCGGTTTTGCTAAGGTAGTCAGACAATTGAACTGATTTTGAAGAAAGCAATTCCATGATGCGGCCGCTTTCATCGATCTCTTTCTTCATGTCGGTGATAGTGGAGCGCTTGCGCTTAAGCTCGAGAATGCGCTCTGAAACCTTGGAGTTCACTACAAACGCTTTCTTGCTGGCTTTCTCTTCGACAACTGTCTCGGTAAAGTCGATTTCGCTTTCCATCGATTCTTGTAAGCTTGCCTCTATGTCCTCAGCAAGTTGCGAGACAATTGCTTCCTCTAGTTCGGAGGAGAGGGCCGCTTCCTCAATCTCATCTGTTAGTCTTACGTGCTTGTCAGCAGCATCAATCACTGAATTAATTCCTCTTCTGCCCAGCTCCCTGTCGTCACTGGTTAAACTGTCGCTCATCTCTGATTTCTTCATCAAAGACTTCATAGTATCCATTGCGGACATTGTAGTTGCTCCACTTAAGATTTATGCCCCGTGCTTCGGCATTCTGCACCGATTTTCATAAAAATAAACAAAATGTTAATTTGATAGTTAATATTGATAATTAATTGGAATGATTAAACGGTAACCTTCATTTATAGATGAAACTGATTGTGTGATAAAAGGTAGATTCCGGAAAATATCTTAACTGTCTGAAATATAACATTAAAATCAAAAATTGATGTGGAGATTTTTGGTAATTTCCAGGCGGGAATTTATACATTTTTCAAGAAAAACAAGGGGTTCTGAAGGCGTAAAAGTAAAGTTAATAAATGGCTCTGTAATCACAATTGATTATTTAAAGAATACCAATTAACCACGTGCGTTTACTCAATCAGGCAGTCAGAACAGGACAGAGTCAGACTGTCAAGTGGGGTAGATGGGGTCTGATAGCCGGCTTGTTCAGGCTTCAGCTTCGTTCAGAATTTTAAAGGTATCCATTTCATCAACCATCTTCTTGATAAAGCTGATGAGATTTTGCGTATTCATATCGAAAGTTCGGGAATACAATGAACGAATGGTCTTGATTGTTTCCGGGTTGATCAATTCCGGCGTGTCCACAAAGAATGTGTCCATAGACCAGTCAGAAAATGAACGTTTTGAGATGGGTGTGTCCACCAATGTATTCAGATTCTTATGACGCGGATCGTTAGTAATCCTGTTATAAAGTTCGCGGAGCTTTGCTTCTTCACCTTCCAATGCCTGGAGGAAGTGGCCATTTTCGAAAAATAGCACACCAGTTATATCCTGCTTTGCATTGTGGTCTTGTGCTGTGGTGGCAATATTAGCCATTTCCCTCTCTATTTCATCCTTAGATAGGGTGGTGGAGCTCATATATACAATCAGATGCACAGTCTTTCCCTAGATACCCGTTAGTTTGTTAAAACAATTAGACATTATCAGGTGTTTTATACGCTTACCAGTATCTTTTTTGAAACATCACATTCGTAAAACAGGGCGCCTCTAGCTTCCAGCGCTTGTTTAACCGCCAACAAAGTGCTGTGGCGAACGGGCATTCCAGCCTCGATACGGACAATTGTAGCCTTGTTCACATTGGAAATTTCCGCCAGATCCCTAACCGTCAGATTCAGCCCTGAACGAGCCATCCGCACGTGGCGCGCGTCCAGATCTGATACTGGGTTTGGTATTGGAATTGCGTAATTCAATGTGCTCAGTCTTTATTGTTGTGTTTGCTTGTTGAGCCCAGACGTGCGGACTCTCCGTATAACTAGGCCAAAAAAGCACTAAGGCAATGCTAATATGCATCAAAAAATTGAGATTTCCGCAGATTTTTACATATTTATGCCGATATAGGTCTATGAAGCAGGGTTTTCCCCATACCCGCCAGCTGCAGGTGTGTTCAAAATCACTGCTTCTCCGGATTGAATTTCCGTTTGTTCGCAGTGTTTCAATTCCTGAAGATTGCCATCTAACCGTCGTACCCAGGTTGATCCTGGTTCCCCGTCGCCGCCGCCAAGCAAGCCTCTGGGTGGGTTATAGCGGGACGAGGCCAAAATGGCACATGTCATATCTTCTTCAAACCGCAAGGTTCGTGAAACCGCATCACCTCCAGGGTATTCACCGGACCCGCCAGAACCGCGGCGGATTTTGAACTCTTCTACGACAACCGGATACCGCATTTCCAGAACTTCAGGATCGGTGAGTCTGGTGTTGGTCATGTGAACATGAACGGCGCTTGCTCCTGCGAAACCACGACCGTCGTTCATACGCCCGGCCGGTGCACCGCCACACATGGTTTCATAGTTCTGATACTTCGCATTTCCATATGTAAGGTTGTTCATGGTTCCCGGGCCATTTGCAAAGGCACCAAGCGCCATCAACATGCAATTGGTGACTTGCTGGCTCGTTTCCGTGTTTCCGGCGATTACCGCTGAAGGATAACGTGGTTTCAACATGCATCCCTCTGGAATGATGATGTTAATGGGTTTCAGGCAACCGGCATTCATTGGGATGTCATTCTCAACCATTATCCGGAACACATACAGGACCGCTGCCCGGCAAACGGGTTCGGGCGCATTGAAGTTATTTTTCTGAATTTCCGAAGTGCCGGTGAAATCAACCGTAGCTTCCCGGTTATCGTGGTCGACCGTGATTTTCACACAGATTTGCTGATCATTATCCGTATGAAGCGTGTATTCACAATCGCTCAGCCGGTCGATGACGCGGCGCACACTTTCTTCCGCATTATCCTGCACATGCTGCATATAGGCCTGGACCACAGGCAACGTGAAGTGCTCGACCATTTTGCGCAGTTCAATGACACCCTTTTCATTGGAAGCGATCTGAGCGCGGATATCAGCCATGTTTTCATCGGGGTTCCGCGCCGGCCAGGGGTGATCTGTGAGGATTTTTCGCATGCCGGCTTCATCAATCACGCCAGCTTTTACCAGCTTAAAGTTATCGATCAGCACGCCTTCCTCGTCCACATGGGTCGCAAGGGGAGTGGCGCTGCCCGGTGCCATGCCGCCAATGTCCGCATGGTGACCGCGTGCGGCCACATAGAACAGGATATCTTTGTCAGCTTCGTCGAAAACCGGTGTTACCACGTTCACATCAGGAAGGTGGGTGCCGCCATTGTAGGGCGCATTCTGAATGAACACGTCTCCGGGATTGATATTGCCCACATTGTCCTTGATGACCGATTCCACACACCGGTCCATCGAGCCCAGGTGAACCGGCATGTGCGGCGCGTTGGCAACCAGTGACCCATCTGCTGCAAAAACTGCGCAGGAGAAATCAAGCCGTTCCTTCATGTTCACCGAGTAGGAAGTGTTTTGAAGGGTTACGCCCATTTGCTCGGCAATCGTCATGAACAGGTTGTTGAAGACCTCCAGCATTACCGGGTCGGCGTTTGTGCCGATCGCGGAAATGCGTTCCTTTGCCTTGGCCCGTGACAGAACAATGTGATCAAGTGCATTGATGTGTGCCTGCCATTCGGGTTCAACCACGATGGTCTGGTGCGGTTCGATGATCAGGGCAGGGCCTTCGACCTTGTTCCCTGGCTTCAGGTTTTTTCTGAAGTGCACGCCGGTATCATGCCAACCGCCATCGGAGAAAATCCGGGTGGTTTCATCGGCAGTATGCGTGTCCGTAACAAGCGGGTTTGAGGTTTCGCTCAGGCCTGCGCCACCGCCAACGGATTCCACCTCGACAGCTTCTACGATCATACGTTTGTTTTCGAAGATAAAGCCGAATTGTTTGCGGTGATTTGTCTCGAAGGTTTTGACCATGGTCTCCACATCAGCAAACGGAACAGGAAGTGCCAGGTCTGTGCCGTCGTAGCGAATATGGATTCTGGTGAAAGATGAAATATCTGAATCGCTTACGCCCTGTTCTGAAAGTTCTGATTCAGTTTCATTTTTCAGCCCCGTTTCCTCTGATCGGAGCTTCTCAAGCAGGTCTTCCTCCAGCGGTTCGAT
Source organism: uncultured Hyphomicrobiales bacterium (assembly GCA_963922405.1). Taxonomy (GTDB): domain Bacteria; phylum Pseudomonadota; class Alphaproteobacteria; order Rhizobiales; family Rhizobiaceae; genus JAALLB01. Next base: position 7,234 of record CAWUJF010000038.1, read on the forward strand.
CAATGCCCGCGACCGGGAAGACCTGACCTGGGCGAGCCCCATGCCATAGGCCGACAAAATTCCGGAAAACGGATGGATTAGGACCGTTTCCATACCAAGGGCATCAGCCACTGCACAGGCGTGCTGACCACCTGCACCACCGAAACAGTTCAAGGCGTATTCAGTCACATCATAACCGCGCTGGACCGAGATTTTCTTGATGGCATTTGCCATGTTTTCTACGGCGATCTTCAGGAACCCGTCCGCAACTTCTTCCGCTGATGTGCCGACCTGATCAGCAAGGTCGGAGAATTTATCCCTGACGGTTTGCGTGTCGAGCGGCTCATTCTGATTGGGTCCGAAAATGGATGGGAAATGCTCAGGCTGCAGTTTTCCAACCATGACATTGGCGTCTGTTACGGCGAGGGGGCCACCTCTGCGGTAACAGGCCGGGCCCGGATTGGCACCGGCAGAGTCCGGGCCTGCCTGAAAGCGACCATCCTTGAATGAAAGGATTGAGCCACCGCCGGCTGCTACTGTATGGATGCGCATCATGGGAGCACGCATGCGTACGCCAGCCACTTCGGTTTCAAAGGCGCGTTCCAGTTCGCCATCAAAGTGGGAAACATCGGTTGATGTGCCACCCATGTCAAAACCGATCATTTTTTCAAATCCGGCCAGTTTTGAGGTTTCAACAGCTCCCACAACACCACCGGCAGGTCCTGAAAGGATTGCGTCCTTACCCTGGAAAATGTCTGCCGCTGTCAATCCGCCGGATGACATCATGAACATAAGATTTGGGCCTTCACCCAGTTCGGAAGAAACCTGTTCAACGTAGCGGCGCAGAATGGGTGACAGATAAGCGTCCACAACGGTGGTGTCGCCACGACCTATCAATTTAACGAGCGGAGAAACCTCATGGCTTACTGACACCTGTTTGAAGCCCATGGAACGGACGAGTTCTGCGGTGGATTTCTCGTGGTCTTCGTATTTCCAGGCATGAATGAGTGTGATGGCGATTGAATCGATGCCATCCGCTTTTATGCCTTCAAGCTCTTTCTTGAGTGCTTCCAGATCCAATGGGCGTTCAAGCGTTCCGTCTGCAAGAACCCGTTCATCCACCTCGACTACTTTTTCGTATAATAATTCCGGCTTGATGATCTCTTTAGCGAAGATATCCGGCCGTGCCTGATAGCCGATTTCCAGCATATCGCGAAAGCCTTTGGTAATCAGCAATGCGGTCCGGTCACCCTTACGCTCGAGCAGGGCGTTTGTCGCAACTGTGGTGCCCATCTTGACGTTGCCAACGCGATCAGACGGGATTTTTTCCGCAGCAGAAAGACCCAGGATGTCCTTGATGCCCTGGATTGCGGCATCGCGATAAGCTTCCGGATTTTCGGATAACAACTTGTGTGGATGAAGCGATCCCGTAGGTGAGCGGCCAACAATGTCTGTGAAGGTGCCGCCACGATCAATCCAGAAGTCCCATTTTGTCATTCTTATCTGCCTGCCTGAAAGTAAATTGGAAAAAAACTCTATCAGAATGGAATGTTACTGAGTTGAAAAGTTGAAACAAGTTCACACAATTTTTTCAACCGAATCCTAACCTTTCCGGTGTGGTTTTGAAGTTAGCAATCTATTTACCTTGTTTTCAAACCGCCTGTTAATCCTGATCCTTTAGAGTGGATAAAGCTTAATAGTTTGTGCGGAATGTGTATCCATGAATTTTGATAACTCTAACTCGTCAGAGTCCGAAGTAACGTCAGGCCGTGATGTGGCGGCGCCAAAAGCCGCGATTGACGTGATTTCCAAGGAGAATGAAGAAGCTCTAAAGCTTGAACTGGAACGGGATCGTACGCATGGGTATGTTATCCGGTGTGATGGCGAACACGCGATCATATCTGCCGGTGCAAAGCGTGGCGCACAAAACCAGGAAAACTATTGGACGGTTGGTCAGCTTGTTTCCATTAAAGTGGGCACCAGCCGGGTAGTGGGTGTTACCTGTAAAGTGGAAGCCCCTGAGCATACATGGGATATAGATGGTGCAAACCATATTGAGGTCACGCTGGAGCTGGTGGGTGAGATCGTAGACGGTGGTGGTGAAGGAAAACCGGACAAGTTCAACAGTGGTATTGCAAACTATCCGCAGATGGGATGTATCGCACACCGTATTCGTTCAACAGATTTGGCAACCATTTACCGCAGTGATGGTGATTCTGTTGTGAAAATCGGTCAGCTGACACAGGATCAGTCCATCGAAGCCAAAATCGATATCGACAAGCTGCTTTCACGACACTTTGCGGTGGTTGGAACAACCGGTGTTGGTAAATCCACATCTGTTACGCTGATCATGCGGAAAATTGTGGTTACGCGCCCTGAGATCAGGGTTTTGATGCTTGATCCGCATAACGAATTTGCTTCAGCCTTTCCAAACAACTCGATCGTGGTGGATTCGTCCAATCTGGTACTGCCGTTCTGGTTGTTCAAACTGGATGAATTTGCGGAAGTGGTGTTCCGGGGTCAGGAAGGCTTTGATACTGAAGCGGAAATTCTGCGTGATATCATACCGATAGCGAAAGAAATCTACAGATCTGAAGCTGAGAAAAAGAATGGCGGTCTGGTGCGCAAGCAGCAGGGCAAGACCAATCTTACAGCAGATATGCCTGTACCATATCGCCTGCCGGATCTACTGAAAATCATTGATGACAGGCTCGGTCTCCTGGAAGGCAAGGCGGACAAGCCATTCCTGAAGTCACTACAGTTCAAGCTGGAGAGTATATCAACCGACCCTCGTTTCCGCTTTATGTTTGATGCGGGCCAGGGTGGCGACATCATGGAAAGTATTATGTCGAATATTTTCCGTGTTCCGCAAAATGGCAAGCCTATTTGCGTGCTCGAAATGTCAGGCCTGCCCACAGAGGTTGTAAACTCGGTTGTTTCTGTACTTTGCCGTATGGCGTTTGAACTTGCCATGGCAAGTGATGGTGGCATTCAGACCCTGGTGGTTTGTGAAGAGGCGCACAGATACATTCCGGCTGACGAAAAAGCCGGCTTCTGGCCCACAAGAAATGCGATTGCGAGAATTGCGAAAGAGGGTCGTAAATATGGTGTGTTCCTGAGTATTATTACTCAGCGTCCAGGGGAACTTGATCCGACAATTCTTTCTCAGTGCAACACCTTGTTCGCCATGCGTCTTGGTAACCAGAAGGACCAGGAAATCATTCGTGGTGCTGTGTCAAACGGTGCTAAAAGTACGATTAGCTTCCTGTCTTCTATTGCGAACCGCGAATGTATCGCCTTCGGTGAAGCGATTCCAACACCAATGCGTATGACGTTTGAAACCATGCGTGCGGAAGACCTCCCGGGTGCTCATATTTACGAGCAGCAGGAGAAGGTTAAGCAGGGTCTTGATATTTCCATGGCTGCCGTGCTGCGTCGCATGCGTCAGGAAGACACGAAAACAAGTCTTCAGAGCGATGATCCATACGCAAATTCTGATGTGGGGCTCGATGCGCCTCCGATTTCACCCGACCAGGCAACTCCTGCGGCTGGGCCACAACGAGAGCTCACCTCATCTGGTGGTGATGAAATTAATTCAGTCCTTTCAGCGGCTTATTCCGGTCCGAATGGCTCACTTAAGCCAACTGGAAATGGTCAGGCTGCAATGTCAAAGGAACCCGCCGCCAAGTCTGCTGCTCCTTCAACGGCTGCGAAATCAAAGCCTGCTGGTGGGTCCAGCATTCTGAAGTCTTTCCGCGGGTAAATCAGAATCTTCGACTTTAAACCTTTCGTGTGATTGCAATTATGGCCGTAATTAATACGGCTGTAATGGTTGTCCACATATCCAGAACTTCACCCAGAAGCAGGGCTGCAAAGATCAGGGTAACGAAGGTCTGCAAGAGTTGAATTTGACCAATTCTGGCGATACCACCCATCGCAAGGGCCATGTTCCAGGCACAAAAGCCTAAATACATGGAAAATGCTCCCAAATAGGAAAGTGCTATAACACCTTGAAATGATGGATTTTTTTCCAGCGGTGTCCAGAACCACCATAGACCTGCTGCCGTGATTGGAAAGTTCAGGATCAAAGCGCGCGAAATAACCTCCCAACCGGGCGTTGTTCTCGAAACCTTTCCGAAGAGCACGTAGCCTGTTGCCGCTGCCAGACCGGCTGCGATCAACCATAGATCCCCTATGGAAATACCATGATTGCCCACGTCATCAACCTTAAGGAATGTATAGGTTGCGACGATCGAACATCCGAGCAGGCTAAACAGCCAAAACGCGAGTGAGGGTTTTTCTTCAGCAATCAGGCTGGCTATTATGGCTGTGGCCAGGGGGAGGAACCCCAATACAACCCCGCCATGAGCAGAGGGGACGGTCTGCATGGCTATTGCCATGCCGCCGGGAAATCCGAAAATCAGAAACAAACCAGCGATGAATATGGTCAGGTCCTGTGAATGCCTGAAAGGTTTGCCTGCTGAGAGGATTACGGCACCAGCCAATACTGTCGCAATCAGTGCCCGGCCGAAGGTGATCAATGCAGGGTCAAAATCTGCCAGTGCAAGTCTGGTCACAGGCAAGGTGGCGCCAAACACCAACACGCCAAAGGCGCCCAGAAGATAAGCTTTAAAAAGGTTGGGGTTTTCCTGATCTTTCACAATTCGCGTTTTCCCGGTTTGGCAGGTTGTGACCCTAGACGTAAACCCCCTGATTGGACAGTGAGAATTCAGAAATTAGCGAAAATGGGACTTTCTACACTCAAGGGACTCAATTAAGGTCGCGGCATGTCGATCTGGTCTCAACTTAGCGAGTTTTTGTCTGGTCTTGCCATGGATGCGTTTTCCGCCGTGGTTGAGGCTGTGCGCACGGCTTTTGAGGGCGATCCGGACACACGCAGACAGGTGGGATTTTCTGTGGCGATTATTGCGCTTTCCGCCAAAATGGCTAAAGCGGACGGCGTTGTTACACCGGAGGAGGTGACAGCTTTTCAGGAGATTTTTGAAGTGCCCGATGAGGAGTTCGACAATGTGGCTCGTCTATACAATCTGGCGCGTCAGGATGTGGCCGGATATCAGGCCTATGCGCAGAACGTCAAAGCGCTTTTTCCTGATGAACCGATTATCCTGGAAGATGTGATGAACGGGCTTTTTCATATTGCCAAGGCGGACGGGCTCTATCATCACGGTGAAATGGGTTTCATGGATACAGTGGCCAGAATATTTGAAATACAAGGGCGCGACTACGAACGTATACGCCTAAGACATATGGAACCTGACGGCGGCAATCCGTATGTTCTCCTTGAAGCCA